>CAMEIK010000007.1 GCA_945918315.1 uncultured Clostridia bacterium | reverse complement strand
GGGGAAGCCAAGCGGAAAAGAGCGTTTTCAGCGAGCGGGGGAGGGTGTAAGCCCCGCAGCAGCCAAGCCGCAAGCCACTTCCTTTTGTTGCCCGGGATGACCGGGACGGGTGCTCCCGTTATCGGGCGGATAAGATATTTCCCTGTGGGAAATAATTAGGGTGGTACCGCGAGTCATTTCCTCGCCCCTATTTTGGGGGCGGGGATTTTTTGTAAATGGCACCACCGGGACGTATTATTTCCGTGGAAATATTGAACAGTTTTCTATGAAATATTTAAGAAGTATCTGATGGAGGTAGAAACAAAATGAATCCCAAGCCCTATGGTGTCAACGAACTTCGGGAGATGTTCCTTTCTTTCTTTGAAAGCAAGGGCCATCTCCGGCTTCCCAGTTTTTCTCTGATTCCCCAGAATGACGCGTCTTTGCTGCTGATCAACTCCGGCATGGCGCCCATGAAGCCCTATTTTAAGGGGGAGGTGGAGCCTCCTCGCCGCCGGGTCTGCACCTGCCAGAAGTGTATTCGTACCGGTGATATTGAGAACATCGGTAAAACCGCCCGCCATGGCACGTATTTTGAGATGCTTGGCAACTTTTCCTTCGGCGACTACTTCAAGCGGGAAGCCATTACCTGGAGCTGGGAGTTTTTGACCAAGGTGGTTGGCCTGGATGAAAACCGCCTGTTCCCAAGCATTTATGAAAATGACGATGAGGCTTTTGAAATCTGGAACAAGGAAGTTGGCGTCTCCGCTGACCGGATCTTCCGGTTCGGCAAGGAGGACAATTTCTGGGAGCATGGCTCCGGTCCTTGTGGTCCCTGCTCTGAGATCTATTATGACCGGGGCGAAAGGTACGGCTGCGGAAAGCCTGGCTGCACCGTGGGCTGCGACTGTGACCGGTATATGGAAGTCTGGAACAATGTCTTCTCCCAGTTTGACAATGACGGAAATGGCAATTACACGGAGCTTGTCCAGAAGAATATCGACACCGGTATGGGACTGGAGCGGCTGGCGGTTGTCTGCCAGGATGTGAACAGCCTGTTTGATGTGGACACCGTCATGAATATTACCAATAAGGTGACGGAGCTTACCGGTGCGTCCTATGGCCTCAGTGTGAAGATGGATATTTCCCTTCGTGTCATTACTGACCACATCCGGGCATCCACCTTTATGATTGCGGACGGTGTGCTGCCCAGCAATGAAGGCCGGGGCTATGTCCTGCGCCGGCTGCTGCGCCGCGCGGCCCGTCACGGCAAGCTTCTTGGGGTGAATCATCCCTTCCTCTATCAGGTGGTGGAAACGGTTATCCATGAGAATGAGGCGCACTATACCTATCTGCGGGAGCGTGCCGACTATATCACCAAGGTTGTTAAGGTGGAGGAAGAGAATTTTGCCCGTACCATCGATGGTGGTATGAAGATTTTTGCGGATATGCTGGCGGAGCACAAGGCCAAGGGGGAAACAGAGTTCTCCGGAGCCGATGCCTTCAAGCTCTACGACACCTATGGCTTCCCCATTGATCTGACCATTGAAATGGTGGCCGATGAGGATATGACGCTGGATCAGGCGGCTTTTGCCAGACTGATGCAGGAGCAGAAGGTCCGTGCCCGGGAAGCCCGGAAAGCTCTGGGCGATCTGGCATGGGCGGGCATTGATCTTGGCCTTGACAATACTCCCACCACCTTTGTCGGTTACGATACCAACAATTGCGAGGCAAAGGTTCTGGCGGTATGTGTTGGAGATGAGGTTTCCGGCTCTATTGCCGGCGGTGAGAGCGGCATCATTGTTCTCGACCGTACTCCTTTCTACGCCGAAATGGGCGGACAGGTTGCGGACCATGGTGTAATCCTTCTGGGCTCCAGCCGCTTTGAGGTCACCGATGTTCAGAAGGACAAGGGCGGTAAGTTCCTGCACTATGGTCGTCTGAGCAAGGGAACCATCAAGGTGGACGATGTTGTCTGCGCATCCATTGATGTGGAGCGCCGCCGGGCTGTTATGCGTGCACACTCCGCTACCCATCTTCTTCAGAAGGCCCTGCGCAGTGTCCTGGGAGACCACGTGCATCAGGCAGGTTCCCTGGTGGAGCCGGATCATCTGCGCTTTGACTTTACCCATTATTCCGCTCTGACCGGTGAGGAACTCATGAAGGTCAACAGCCTGGTTCAGAATTCCATCCTTGAGGGCTACGGTGTGGTTACACGGGAGATGCCCATTGACGAAGCCAAGAAGATGGGCGCAACGGCTCTGTTCAGCGAAAAGTATGGCGATACGGTTCGTGTGGTGAATATGAGCAATTACTCCGTGGAGCTCTGCGGCGGAACCCACCTGGACAACACCGCAAAGGTTGGCCCCTTTGAAATCGAGAGCGAGTGCTCTGTAGCATCCGGCGTCCGCAGGATTGAGGCGATTACCGGCAAAGAGTGCATGAAGAAGATGGAGCGGATGCAGCAGATGCTGATGGAGGCGGCAGCCAAAATGAAGGTCAAGCCCAACGAGGTTTCCTCCCGTCTTCAGGGCTATCTGGAGGAGATCCGGGATCAGAAGCGGGTTATTGAGCAGTATAAGGCCAAGGAAGCTGCCGGTGATGTGGAGCGGTTCCTGTTTGGCTCCCGGAATATTGGTGGGCTGAAGGTTCTTACTGCCAGCCTCCCCCAGGCGGATGTGAATAAGCTTCGTCAGATGGGTGATATGCTCCGGGATAAGGATAACAGCGTTGTTGCTGTGCTCACGGCCGTGAACGGCGGAAAGCCCACGTTCCTGGCGGTCTGCGGCAAGGAAGCCATTGCCAAGGGGATTAAAGCCGGCGAACTGGTGAAGCTGGTCTGCTCCGCCTGCGGCGGTTCCGGCGGTGGAAAGCCCGACTCCGCAATGGGCGGCGGCAAGGATGTGAATAAGGTTGATAACGCCCTTGCGCTGGTAGACGATTACGTTTCAAGCAAAATCTGATTCTGAATACACATCAGGGGCGAACAGCGTGTCCCGGAGGCATCCCAGCGTGGAACGCTTTCGGAGCGGGGTTCGCCCCTGCGGGTTATGAATGAGAAAGAGAGCGTGACAGCGGATGCGCAGGCTCCCGTGGTTTACCCTAGGATTTGGCGGAATTTGCCTGATAAGTGTATATTATCTTTGGGGCAGGACGCTCTGGATCCCTGCCGCGGTCTGCTGCTGTGCATGGTTTCTGCTGCGCCTTATCGGCATCGGATGGGAAGATGCCTCTAAGCCTGCGGTGCTGTTTCTGGGCTGCGGCGCTGCTCTGCTATGGTTCAGCTTTTTCAAAGCATCCTATCTCGCCCCGGTTCTATCCATGGACGGGGATAGAATTTGCCTGACTGTGATGGCATCGGAGTATAGTGGAAAGACCCAATACGGCGACCGTGTTACCGGATGGTTTCTGTGGGAAGGAAAGCCGTATCAGATCTCCCTTTCTCTGAAAAAAGATGTGTCCGTAGCTCCTGGCGATAAAATCACTTCAGAATTTGTGGTTCGGCTGACGGTTCCGGAGGGAGAAAGAGAATCCTATTATCGATCCGGCAGTGGTCTGTTTCTGCTTGGCACGCAGAAATCAGATGCCTTGATTGACAGCACTTCCCGGGACGCGTGGTTTCTGATCCCGGAAAAAGCCGCCAATCGTCTGGGGGATATACTGGAATTCTGCCTTCCGAAAGACGCGTCGCCCTTTGCCAAAGCACTGCTGCTGGGAGATACGGATGGGTTGGATTATGAAACAGATACCGCTTTGAAGCTCAGCGGTATTCGCCATGTGGCGGCGGTATCCGGGCTTCATGTGGGGCTCCTGTACGGGATTGTTCGGAGTCTGACTTTTCGAAAGCGATGGCTTACTGCCATGGTTGGGATCCCCGTTCTTACCTTCTTTGCGGCAATGGCCGGCTTCAGTCCGTCTGTAAGCCGTGCCTGTCTAATGACAGGCCTGGCCATATTGGCGGATTTGTTTTTCAAAGAGTATGATTCTCTGTCAGCGCTATCTTTCGGTGTGCTTGTTCTGCTGCTTCAGAATCCCTTTTCGGCCGCTTCCGTGAGCCTGCAGCTTTCTGCTGCCAGTGTGGCAGGAATTGTGCTCCTTTATCCGGTCATGCATGGGTGGTATCAGAAGAAAACCGCGAAATTCCCGGGGAAGGGAATTCTGGGAAGAGGAGTCCGCTGGTTTGGCAGTTCGGTGGGGATTTCTCTGAGCGCAATGATCCTTACGACTCCGCTTAGCGCGTTCTATTTTGGGACCGTGAGTTTGATTGCTGTCGTTACCAATTTACTCACGCTTTGGTGTGTAATGGTGATTTTCTGCGGTACGGCAATCCTGTGCTGTGCGGGACTGCTGTGCCTGCCTGCCGGATTATTCCTCGGAAAGCTCCTTGCGTGGCCTATTCGATATGTTCTTTTTATAGCGAAGATCCTTTCCCGTTTTCCTCTGGCTGTGGTATATACCCAAAGCGGCTGGATTACAGGATGGCTGATCCTGTGTTACTTTCTTCTGATTGCATTTCTGATTCGAAAGAAAAAGCCTCTGTTTTATGGAGGCATTTGCGCCGGAGGACTGGCCGCGGCGCTCTTTTTCAGCTGGTGGGTCCCAAGACAGGATGATTTTCGCGCGACAATTCTGGATGTAGGACAGGGACAGTGCGTTTTACTTCAGAGTAATGGCAGCAATTATCTCATAGACTGCGGCGGTGGCAGCGGGACCGGGGCGGCGGACAAAGCCGCGGCACTGCTTCTCAGTCAGGGGGTTTATCGGGTGGATGGGATTATTCTGACCCATCCGGATCAGGACCATGTCAATGGACTGGAGTTTTTTCTGACGAGAGTGGAAACCTGTTCGCTGCTGCTTCCTGAGAATGAAGAGATGGATTTTGTTGCTTCGCTCCCACTGCGGGGCGCCGAGGTTTCCGGTGTAGACTGTGTTCAGACAATTCCTCTTGGGACCGGAACGCTGACATTGTACCCTCCGCCCCAGGGCAGCGAAGAGAATGATAATTGTATCTGCGTCTTGTTTACTGCTCAGAATTATGATATACTGATTACCGGGGACAGGACATCGGCAGGAGAATGGGATCTGGTTCGAAATGCGGAGCTTCCCGATGTGGAACTCCTGGTGGCGGGCCACCATGGCTCCAAATACTCTACTTCCCAACTTCTGCTGGACATTGTCAAGCCGGAGACGGTGGCTATTTCTGTGGGGAAAAACAATGGTTACGGTCATCCCGCACCGGAACTGCTGGAACGGTTGGAAAGAAACGGATGCGAGGTATTCAGAACCGATTTAGACGGAACGCTGGTATTCAGGAGGTGATGATATGGCGAAGAAGCAAAGTACAGACAATAGCCTCCGGGAGCTGAAGCAGGCAATCAAGGAGAAAAAACCGGGCAGACTGTATTTCTTCTACGGGGAAGAAACCTTTCTTCTGACATATCATCTGGCCTCTCTGAAAAAAATGATATTAGATCCGGTTACGGAATCCTTTAATTTCCATAGGTTCACAGAAGAAACATGGTCAATCACAGATTTTGCCGATGCGGTTGAGATGCTTCCTATGATGGCGGAAAAGACCATGATCCAGGTGGATGATGTGGAGCTGTTTAAGCTGCTGGAGGATGACAGAAACCGTCTTGCTGAGATTTTTCGGGATATCCCGGAATACTGCACCGTTGTATTTACCTTTATTACCGCGCCCTGGAAGCCGGACAAACGAATGCGGAAACTTTGGGAGGCAATGGAAAGCAGCGGCCTTGCCGTGAATTTTGCCCGGCAGGATCAGCGGGATCTGATCCCTTGGGTAGGCAGGCATTTTGCTGCCCATGACAAACGGATCTCCTCAGAGCTGTGCGCGTATCTGATTGAGATCACAGGCGGAACCATGACGGCGCTGAACGGTGAAATTGAGAAAATCTGCGCCTTTTCCGGCGCGCCGGAGATCTGCCGGGCGGATATTGACGCGGTAACGGAACCAGTGCTGGATGCGGTGGTATTTCAAATGACCGATATGCTTTGTGCCGGTGATTACCGGGGAGCATTGGAAAAGCTGAGTCAGCTTCTCAAGATGCAGCAGGAGCCGATCCCGATTCTCGGCGCCGTAGGAAGCAGCTTCCGCAGACTGTCCGCGGCAAGAGTATTTCTTGACCGGGGGAAAAGTGCCGATGAATTGAAGGAATTTCTTGGAATCTGGGACAAGGCTGCCCGGCAGGCAATGACGGCGGCCCGGAACCTGTCGCCCGCCTTTCTGCGCAGGGCATCGGAACGGATCCTCGAAACAGACTACCGGATGAAGACCTCTTTTGATGATCAGCAGAGGCTGCTGGAAATGATGATTCTGACCTTGGCACAGGAGGCGAAGCATGGTTAAGATCCGTGAGGCAATTGTGGTGGAGGGAAGATATGATAAAAATACCCTCAGTCAGATTGTTGACGCACCCATTTTTCAGACTGACGGATTTGGAATTTTCAGGGACCGGGAAAAGATGCTGCTTTTGCGAAGAGCGGCGGAAAAGCTGGGACTGATTGTTTTTACGGATTCCGATGGGGCGGGCTTTGTGATCCGCAATCGCATTAAAAGCGCGATACCCGAAAAGTACCTGAAGCACGCCTATATCCCGGATATTCCTGGTAAGGAAAAACGGAAGTCTGCACCCGGAAAAGAGGGAAAGCTGGGCGTTGAGGGCATGAAACCGGAAGTAATTCTGGAAGCGCTTCGCCGCGCGGGGGCCACTTTTGATGGCCTGGATGTTTCGTCTTCCGGTGAAATCACAAAGCAGGATATGATGGAGCTTGGGCTTTCCGGTGGCCATGACAGCCGCAAAAAAAGGGAGATGCTGATAAAAGCGCTGGACTTTCCTGAGCATTTGAGCGCAAATGCCCTGCTTCAGGCGCTGAATGTGCTGTATTCGCTGGACGAACTAAAGGCTGAGCTTACAGCTTTGGAGACAGACAATGGTTGATATTTCTGTTAAAAATCTTGTAAAGTTTTTTGTAATCGGGGAAAACCTTCTGGATGGCCTGACCTTTGAAATTCAGGAGGGGGAGCGTGTTGCTATCCTTGGCAGAAACGGCTGCGGGAAAACGACACTCCTGAAAATACTCACCGGGGAAATGGACTTTGACGACGGTGAGGTGTATGTGAACCCCAACAAGCGTGTGGGACTTATTTCTCAGATTCCCCATTTTCCTCAGGGATATCTGGTTGAGGATGTTCTTCATTCCGCCTTTTCCGGTCTTTGGAATATCCGCCGGCGCATGGAGACCATCGAAAGGCAGATGCAGCAGGATACAAATGGGGAGCTTCTGCGGGAATATGACCGGCTTGCTGCCGCGTTTCAGGCAGGAGGCGGCTATGAAACCGATGTGGAAACCGATAAGATCTGCAATGGTCTGGGGATTACCAGGCAGCAGCGCCGGCAGGAGTTTGACAGCCTTTCCGGGGGAGAGAAGACCCGTGTCAATCTGGCAAGGCTTCTTTTGGAAAAGACGGATATTCTCCTGCTGGACGAACCCACCAACCACCTGGATCTTCGCAGCGTCGAATGGTTGGAAAGCTATGTGAATGCCTTCAAAGGAACTGTGCTGACCATCTCTCATGACCGATATTTTATCGACCGTGTTGCCCAAAGAGTGATTGAAATCACCGATGGCCACGCGGAGTTCTATTCCGGCAATTATTCTTTTTATATGGATGAAAAGCAGGCTCGTTTTGACTTGCAGATGAAGCAGTATGAGCAGGAGCAGGCAAAGCTAAAACAGCTGGGCTTTACTGTAGAGCGGATGAAGGGCTGGGGCATCAACAACCGGACTTTGTACCGCCGGGCAATGTCTATCCAGCATCGGATGGAACGCATCAGGAAGACGGAGAAACCGAAGAAAGAGCGGACAATGAAGGCCTCCTTCGGAGAGAAGGATTTTTCCGGTGATGTGGTTTTCAAGCTCAAGGGCTTGTCCAAATCCTATGGCGAGCATATGCTTTTCGCTGATGTAAACCTGAATGTGGAAGGCGGAGAACGGATTGCGCTGCTGGGGGACAATGGAAGCGGAAAGACCACATTCCTGAATTGCCTGCTGGGAGAGGAAGCCTGTCAGGGAAAAATTCAGTTCGGACCTACGGTCAAGATCGGATATCTGCCCCAGATTCTTCGTTTTGACCATCCGGAGCGGAGCCTCTACGATACCATGCTCTATGAAAAGAACTGCACGCCACAGACAGCCCGGGATCGGTTGGGCGCGTTCCTTTTTCAGGGAGAGGACGTGTTTAAAACGGTGGGAACTCTCTCCGGCGGAGAGCAGTCCCGTCTGCGGCTGTGTATGCTCATGGATGAAAAAATAAACCTGCTCATCCTGGATGAGCCAACAAACCACCTTGACATCGCTTCCCGGGAATGGGTGGAAGCGGCGATTGAAGAATTTGAGGGGACCTTGCTGTTTGTGTCCCACGACCGGTACTTTATTGAAAAGTTTGCGGAACGTATTTGGCTTCTGCAGGATGGTGGGATTCGAGATTTCCCCTGCGGTTATCAGAAATACCGATCTATTCTGGAGCATGAAGCCGCAATGAAAACATTGACAGCGGCTCCCGTGAAGCCAAAGAAAGACAAGCCCAAAGGTGGAACAAAGGATTCAGAGAAGCGTGTTCGTGCTTTGGAGCGGGAGATTGAGAAGTTAGAGCAGAACATCGCTTTGCTGGATAAGAAAATCGAGGAAGCTGCTTCAGATTATCAGGAGCTTACGCGGCTTTTGGGAGAAAAGGAAGAGTTGGAAGCTACGCTTATGGAACGGATGGAGCAGTGGGAGCAGTTCAGTGAATAACAGTCAGATCTGCCTTTCCCTGCGTATTCTTTCGCGGAAAGAGGGATGATCTATGAATAAAATGAAAAAAGGAATATGTTTTCTGCTTTTGTTTGCGATGCTTCTGTGTATTTCGCTTTCCGCATGTCGGAAGAAGGAAGTGAGTATTCAGCAGGGGTCTGAGACAGAAGCTGTGGAAAGCATCCCGGAAACATCCGTTTCGGTCATGACAGAGCCGGAAACCCTGCCTCCCGAGACGGAACCCGAGGAAGAGAATTATGTGATTTCCCTGGCAGGTGACTGTACCCTGGGGGCAACCGAACTGGTTTACTATGCAGATCTGGGGTTTATTCGTACCATTGGGGAGGATTATGGCCATCCCTTTCGGAACGTGCAGTGCTATTTTGCCGAGGACGATTTGACGCTGGTCAATTTGGAAGGTCCCCTTGTAGACAACGGTTTGCCGACACCCAATAAGGTATTTAATTTTCGGGGCCCAACGGACTATTTCAATATTCTGACAGAGGGGAGCGTGGAAGCGGTAACGCTTGCCAATAATCACGCCGAGGATTATGGTACAAATGGCTATCAATCCACTCTGGATACGTTGAATGGAGCCGGGATATCCTATGTGGAGCGGGATTCGTCTGTAATGATTCCCCTTGGTGATGGTTTTCAGGTTGGTATTTACGCTGCGATGTACTATAAGCTGGATCAGGAAGAAATCGTGAGGGGGATCACCTCTCTGAAAGAACAGGGTGCGGATTTCATAATCTTTGCGGTTCATTGGGGCATTGAGTATGCCTACGTCCCAGCTTCCAACCAGGTCGAGTTGGCACATGCCATTATCGATGCCGGCGCGGATGTGATTTGGGGGCATCACCCCCATGTTCTTCAGCCGATTGAGAGATACGGCGACGGAATCATTTGCTATTCCCTGGGAAATTTCAGCTTTGGCGGAAATACTTCTCCCAGAGACTATGACAGCGCTGTGGTTCAGCTTACCATAACCCGCAGTGCGCTAGAAGGCACTCGCCTGGAGCAGGTGGATGTCCATCCGGTATGTATCAGTTCGATCACTACCTCCAATAATTACCAGCCAACGCCCTATGAACCTTCTTCGGAAGAGTACAACCGGATTATGAAGAAGCTGAACTGGGAACAGCCGGAGTCGGCAGACTGATTGCCGGCTCTGTGGATTTCGGTTGACAGCGTTTGACAGCTGTCCTATAATATAGGCATTCAAATAATAAAGGAGTATACAACATGAGTTCTTGCAACGGAAATTGTTCTTCCTGCGGTTCGGATTGCGCCGATCGTAAGGCGGAAAGTCTGATTGCCAGCCTGAATCCAAAATCCAGCGTAAAAAAAGTGATTGCCGTGGTTTCCGGTAAGGGTGGCGTGGGAAAATCCACAGTCTCGTCCATGCTGGCGGTTGCCATGGCCCGGGAAGGAAAGCGTGTCGGCATATTGGATGCCGACATTACCGGACCTTCCGTCCCCACAGCCTTTGGCGTACAGGAATGTCAGGGAGCCAATGAGGATGGCCTTTATCCCGCGCTGAGCCGCGGCGGTATTCAGGTAATGTCCATCAATCTGCTTTTGGATGATCCGGCGGATCCTGTCGTTTGGCGCGGCCCTGTGATTGCGGGTGCCGTGAAGCAGTTCTGGACGGATGTGATCTGGGAAGATGTGGATTACCTGTTTGTGGATATGCCCCCCGGAACCGGAGATGTTCCGCTGACGGTGTTCCAGAGCATCCCCGTGGACGGTGTGGTTATTGTTACCAGTCCTCAGGACCTGGTTTCCATGATTGTCACAAAGGCTGTCAAGATGGCCAATATGATGCATATTCCCGTGCTTGGCTTTGTGGAGAACTATTCCTATCTTTGCTGCCCGGATTGCGGGAAGAAGATCCATGTTTTTGGGGAAAGTCATCTGGATGAAACTGCTGCATCACTGGGCATTCCTGTTCTTGCCCGCTTGCCCATCGATCCGGAGGTTGCGAAAGTGTATGACAACGGCTTGATGGAGACAGTGGATACCGCCGCTGTTTCCCCGGTGATCGATGCGATCCGTTCCCTGTAATCCTGCTAAAAACCCGTGCCGGTCACCTGTTGACCGACACGGGTTTTAAAGCAACACCGCACAAATGCGTCTGCGGCCGGATGGCGGGTGGTTTCCCCCATCCGCGCAGTTTGGAAAACAGGAAATACACCAAGGATTCCTCTGTTTTCCAAACGTTCGGCTGAGGAAAAATCCCGCGCCACCGGCTCTTGCCGAATTGTGCGGTGTTGCCTTAATAATTTTCAGCTCAGGGAGGCAATGGCGTCGCGGATCCGTCCGATTGTACGGTCTTTTCCCAGAAGCTTCATTACGGTATAGAGATCCGGAGAAGCGGTTTTGCCGGTGACGGCAACACGCAGGAATGTGGAAATATCCGCCACGGTTCCGGGAAAGGCGCTGGGGTCTGCCTTATAAGCCTTCATATCTGTGGTAAAGCCCATTTCCGTTGTAATGGCCTTAACCTTATCAAACCATACTGTGGAATCGTCATTCGGGTCGAAGGAGTCCATAAATTTGGAAAGGGCGGCTTGAATGGTTGCTTTCTCAAACTTGGGGTCAAATACAGGCGGTTCCAGATAGTCGTCATAGAAGAATCCCATATAAGGTTTGGCTTCTTTCCAGGTTGCCAGATCCTTTCTGGGCTTTTTTCCGCCACGACCGATAGCAAGAATGGCCTTGGCATACGCAGGGTCCTTCTTAAGCTTGTCCGCAAAATCCGGATCAAACTCCTCCGCCCATTCTACAAGCAGGCCATATACCGTTTCCGCATCCATTTTCGCGATCTCATTCTTGGATACATCCGTCAGCTTGGCATAGTCAAAGAGGTTTCCGGCAGGATTCAGCTTCTTGGGGCTGAATTTGAAAGCGGAAGCAGGAGCCGTGGGATTGGCTCTGCGCCAGTCTTCGTAGTTGGAGTTTAAGAGGGTCATAATGTATTCGTAAACAGCCTGGACAGGGAAGCCCTCCGCCTTGTAGTAGGTCAGAGCCAGTTCCGGATCCTTCCGCTTGCTGAGTTTACGCTTGGAAGTGCCGTCCATTTTCATCAGTGGCCCAATGTGGACATATTTGGGCAGCTTGAAACCAAGGGCTCCAAAAAGCTGAATATGGAAAGGCAGGCTGGGCAGCCATTCGTCGCCGCGAACAACGTGGGTTGTACGCATCAGATGATCATCAACAGCGTGAGCGAAATGGTAAGTGGGAATGCCGTCGGACTTGAGCAAAACCTGATCCACATTGTTCTCGGTAACCGTCAGTTCGCCCTTCACAAGATCGTTGTACTTGAACTGGTGGCTGATATCTCCGGTGGAACGGAACCGGAGAACCCAGGGCTTTCCGGCATCCAGCTGAAACCGGATTTCCTCCAGGGAACGGTCACGCCAGAGAGCGTATTTCCCATAGTAGCCTGTGGTTTCCTTGTTTTTTTCCTGCTGTTCCCGCATGGAGGACAGTTCTTCCTCAGTGCAGAAGCAGGGATAGGCCTTTCCCTCGGCAACCAGCTTTTTCGCGTAGACATGATAAATATCTGCCCGCTGACGCTGACGGTAAGGGCCGTATGCGCCGCTGTCACCGTCCATGGTGGCACCTTCGTCAAAGTGAATGCCATAATGCTTCAGGGTTTCAATCAGAACTTCTACGGCGCCGGGGACCTCCCGCTTGGCATCGGTGTCCTCAACCCGAAGAAAGAGCACACCGCCGGACTGGTGTGCCATACGTTCACTGGTCAAACCCTGGACCAGATTGCCCAAATGGACAAAGCCGGTAGGAGAGGGAGCCATCCGGGTGATGACAGCGCCCTCCGGAAGATTACGGGGAGGGAAACGCTTTTCAAGATCCTCCGCGGTTTGTGTCACGTTGGGAAAAAGAAGATCCGCTAAAGCCTGATAATCCATATATTTTACCTCTTTACAACAAAATCTTTATTGAGTATACCACAGCTTTTCTGAGAAATCAATACAGGGAGGATTCCTTGCTGAAAAATTGAAACCGCCTCAAAGAGGCGGTTTTCCGCATCAGGTACCGCTGTAATCCGGCAGACCATAGCCCCGGATTTGAAAATATCCCCGTAAAACATACCGATACGCAACCCGGTCGTCTTTGTTCCCTTCTATGACCTTAATAAATGGACCTGCGGTACCTGTTACGATCCCAACATGATTGGCCCAGCCGGTACAGTCGGAAAAGAGCGGTTGTTTTCCCCAGGAATAATAAATAATATCACCGGGCAGGGGGAGGTAATTGTCGTTTTCCTCCCAGCGTCCCATTTCCTGAAATAAAGCGATCTGCCGCTGGCAGCTGCATTCTGTCGGAATCATTTCGGTTTCCCCGCTGGCAATGGCTGCCGCGCTGACAAAGGCAGCGCACCAACTGTCGTCGTATTGTACCACATAGTCCTGGGCAAGGGGGAGATAGGAATTGTACAGGTCGATGATCTTCTCGTGACTGCCGTCTGTTTCATTCGCTCCCAGCCAGGTCTCGGCGGAAGCGACAAGCGACAGCCTGGCTTCTTCTTCCGCGACAGATACGGCTCTTGCAAATCCCCAGGGATCAGATAAAAAATAGAACAAAAAACCCAACGCCGGCAATGCGATTGCGGCAATACTTGCAAGGACCCAATAAAGAAGCTTTCGTTTTGTTTTCATTTTCTTCACTTCCTCCGATGTATTATAGCAAATACGGGGAAGAAAAGCAATGAACGGCAGATTAAGGCTTTCTTAAGGCAACACCGCATAATGGGACAAGCAGATTCATCCGGGGCAAAAGACCCACCGAAGCCCGCAGCTCCCTTTATGCGGTGTTGCCTTAAACTGCAAAGCGGACTATTATGCGGGTTTCAGACAAAGAAGACCTTTCAACCATACAAAATCCTCCTTTTTGCATACACCCAGCAGGTAAAGGAGACTCAGAAACAGGGGAAGAAAAGTGGCGGCCTGCAATACGGATGAACTGAGGTGGGAAACCGTCCAGCAGCTTCCTATTGCCGCGGCAGCAGTAAAGCATGGAAAAGCTGGTGCGATTCGTTCCCCGGAAATCAGGAGCAGGCGCCTGAGACTCAGAATGAAATTAATCAGGTGTGTGACGAGGAAACTGAAGAAATATCCACGCATTCCGAAGCGGGGAAGAAGAAAGAAGAGAAAAATAACATCCAAAGCGGAGGTGAGAATGTTGTATCGCACACAAATCTTTTGCTGTCCCAGGCCTTTTGTCATGGCATCGGTGATGGCATCACAATAGAGCATGGGAATCAGCGGCGCGTACATTCGAAGATAGTATCCGGCCTCCTGGCTATGATAGAGCCATTGGCACAAATCTTCCGAAAGAAGAAAGATCAGACAGGAAAAGGTGGTTCCGTAGAGCATGGCAACCCACAGGCTTCGATGAACAAGATGGGAAATCCTGCTTTTGCTTCCTCCAGCGGCGCATCGGGCAAGCTCGGGTATCAGCAGCTCTGCCAGACCAAAGAGAATACAGGCCGGGAACATAAGAACCGGAAATACCATACCGCAGACCAGGCCAAAGGATGCCAATGGATTATCAACAGATGGATTTTGCGCAAGCCGTTGGGGAACCATCAGATTCTCTGTCGTATTGATGCCGGACTTGACAATATCTGCCAGGGCAAGAGGAAGGGCAACCTGCTCCAGTCTCTTGCGGACGGAAATCCTGGTTCCTTGTACAGGCCGCTCCAAAAGGCGCAAAAGCGTCAAAAGAACCAGCGTGACAATCCCGCCAAGGCATCCTCCCAATACAACCGCCTGACAGGCCCTGCCGGTATCATCTCCGGCCCAGAAGTTCAGAGCCGCCAGTGTTACCAACATGGAGCATATTTGTTCCGCGACTTCCACAGCGGCAAGGGTTCGGATCCGGTTTGCGCCGGTAAAGTAGCCCGTAAGCACACCGCACAGGCAGGTGCAGGGAAGAAATGCCGAAAAAACTCTGAGTGCCTGAACCGCTTCCGTGGTGCCAATCCAATATCGGGCGATAAGCGGAGCAAAAGCAAATACCAAGCCGCCAACAGCGGTGCTGAAGCAAATGCTGTACAGAAAGCAGGCGGAAAGAACCCAGGTTACATTGGAATACTGCTTTTTACCAAGCTCTTCAGCTGTCAGATACATGGTTGCCGTCCGAATGCCGGCCATTCCCGCAACCATGGCCAGACTGCTTACGGACATGACAAGCTGGAGAAGACCGACTCCGGAAGCGCCAATCCGGCCGGAAATATATACCTGGAATGAGGTTCCTGCCATACGAAGCAGCAAATTAACAGCTGTGAGCAATAAAGCGTTAAAAAAGATCGGTACTTGTCGGCGCAAAAGAATCCCCCCTTGTCCACAGTCTATGGCAAGGGGGGCGGGTGTATGCTGCGCATGGATGATTATGCGTTTTCGTTAAAAAACGTACAGTATGGACGCAGGGGGCATTCTCCGCATTTTGGACGCTGGGCGGTGCAGATTTCCCGCCCGTATAAAACGATTCGGTGACAGAAATCAGAGCTTTCCTCAGGCGGAAGAATCGCGCGAAGCTGCCGTTCCACCTTTTCCGGCTCCTTGCCCTGGCTGAGGCCTAAACGTCCACAGATTCGGATGCAGTGAGTATCGCACACAACGCTTCCGGGAACATGATATATGTCGCCAAGCAGCAGGTTCGCGGTTTTTCTCCCAACTCCGGGAAGTCTCAGAAGCTCCTCCATCGTTCCGGGTACTTTTCCGCCGTAATCAGAAAGCAGCATCTGGCAGGCGAGAACAATATCCCTTGCCTTATGCTTGTAAAACCCGCAGGAATGCACCAGCTTTTCAACTTCACCAATATCTGCCGCAGCCATGGCTTTCAACGTAGGGAAAGCGGAAAACAGGGCGGGAGTGACGAGATTAACCCGCGCATCCGTGCATTGGGCGGAGAGCCGCACGGCAATCATCAGCTCATAATCCTTCTGGTAGTGGAGCGCGCAGGGGGCACTCCCATACCGTTCTTTCAGAATAGAAATAATCGCGCTCACTTTTTCTTCCATAGCTTTCGATTTTCCTCTATATTTATTGTTTAAATCATTATATCACATTTCAGGGGAAAAGGGAAGAAAAATCAATATAGATCCTCAGGAATTTCAGCGGTGAGAGCGGAGATTTCGTAAGCGGTTCGTTCTTGCGCTCCGGCTTCAGTCAGCTTGGTATAGCCTCGGCTTTGTAGCCTTCCATAGATTCGAATTCTGTCTTTCGTATGGCATCGCGCTGCTTCCTGGGCCGTCTTTCCCCATAAAATGCACGGCAGATAGTCCGCTCTGTGAAAAGCCCGTGGCACAGCGAGCATAATATCGCAGATCTCTCTTCCCAGTGGTGTCCTTCGAAAAGTAGGTTCCCGGCAAAGAGTTCCGTCAATCGTGACATCGTTCAGCCAATCTCCATTTTCCGCTGTAATGGATGAGGCAAATACAAAGATTAATAGATGTCGTTTTCCGTCCTCCCGAATATTATGGGAACGAATCTGACCAATAATATGGAGCATTTCACCGCCAAAGGGATCAACCTGGTTCAGAACGGATTCTTCCGCAATGACCGGAAGCGTGTCCACCGCGCCGGACAACCGTTGTACCTCTAAATAAAAACGAAAGAACCGTTTCCCGTGGTTTTCGTGAGAGAATTCCGGAAGCGAAATCAGGCTTCCGCGCAGTGCTGCCTGGTTTGTAACTGTTTCCATAAGTACCACCCCGTCAGTTCAGATGTATGGGACATTCTATGCGCGGGGGGTACAAAAAGAACTGCCCTCCAGGTTCTCCGGAGGGCAGAAAAACGGAATTCACTGAATGTGAGAATGATTGTTGATGTGGTCCTGACAGTAGCAGTAATAGCCCTTGCAGCGGGAACAATACCGGAATTCAAGCTCCGGATTACTTACATCCGTTCGCCCACAAACCGTGCAGCGGTGTGTATAGGGAGCTTTGGGAGTCGCTGCGGTTGCTTCATAGGAGCCGGCGCTGGGGAAGGGGATTACCTTGGGATTACCGGATTTTTTTGTCGGGCTAATTTTTCGGAAAAGACGACGCAGATTTGCCATCCAGGATACCGGAATTACATTCAAAACATCTTTGCCAAAGAACAGGAAATAGTTGGCAAGAGCAATTAACGGGAAGAAGTTGTATGCGGTGAAGGGTATGGCAAAGAGACCCGCAAATACAATGACAAGATCGACCAGCGCAAAGACCCATGCTTTGATGGGTATAATGAAAAACAGAAGAAAACTTGCCTGAGGATACATGGTAGCGTAGCTGAGGAACAAGCTCATATTCAGGTAATACACGTTGGCGGTGCAGTTAAAAATCATGGAATAGATGTCCATCATCACGACACCGGTGAGATAAAACAGATTAAACTTGAAGGTTCCCCACAGGCGTTCCATGGCTTGTCCCAAGGAAAAGTAACACAAGAGGGTAATCATCTGGAAAAGAATATTGTCCTGAAGGAGTGTCAGAGGATAGGTGAAAAGACGCCAGACCTGCCCGTGAAGGATTGCGGTCCGGTTGAAGCACAGCAGGTTATACAGCACATAGTTATTTGCCAGGATGCTCATAATGTAAACAATCGCGGTTCCTACGCAGATGTAGAGCATCAGATTGGGTATGCCTTTGCTGCGGTTTTTGTAGCAGAATCGCTCAAAGGATCTTCTGAGGTTTTTCAAACAGCTCAACTCCTAAAATAGGTTACGCATATTTTACCAGTATATTTGAGAAAAGTCCATAGAAGAATTGTAAACATTCAAAAAAGTGGGAATACCTCTTGACAAAAAGAAAAAAATGTGTATTATACCTTTATGAAAACTGCATACAGCCTTATCAAGAGTGGTGGAGGGAACGGCCCGATGAAACCCTGCAACCTGTTTATTCAAGGTGCAAAATCCGGCGGCAACGAAAGATGAGGATCTGATTTGGACGCACATCGGATCTTCGGTGTGCGGTTTTTCTTTATCTTGAAAAAAGAAAGGAAACCAAATCAATGAACAGAAGACTTTTTACCTCTGAAT
>CAMEIK010000006.1 GCA_945918315.1 uncultured Clostridia bacterium | reverse complement strand
TTCCTCGGGGAATAGAATTGTACCGCCCCAGGCGTGGTTATATCCCATGGTTTCGGCATCTGAAAGCATCTCCTGCCGAAACCAGAGATCTTCCATTTGCGGTTTATAAAAATGAATCATATTTTCCCTCACAAAACGATTACAATTTCATTCATCCCTATAAGCGTCCTCCATTGTGGCTACCGATAGTGCTTTTAGAATCTCCTGCTTCCGCAGTACCGCTCGTCAGTCACATCGTACAGGGAAAGCTTCTTTTCCGCAATATACCGCTTCTGGTAATGCTGAAACAGGTCTCTCTTGCCGTAAAAGCATGTTCCATCCGGATCTCCGTACATTTCACAAAGCTGACGGAAAGTTGGAAGCGCCGCGTAATAGGTTTCGTCCAGCTTTTCAACGTAGCGGATGGCTTCTTCAAAGCCCATATCTTCGAACATCCCGATATTGTCTGGTGTCAGAGAAATGAGCAGCGTACGGTTTTCCTCGGCCTGAAGATTCTTTTCGTTCACCCACTGACCCTCTGTTTTGAAAATACCGGTATTCAACCTGCACTTTGCATTGGGGCCGAGCCTTTCAAAATCCCACTGTGAAAACCGGATCCCATTCAGCGATATGCCCCGCCCTTCTTCGTGGGGAATCAACAGGGAAACTTTCTTGATTCGATGCGCTTCCAGAATCCCAATCAGTTCCTCCGATTGGGCTGCGTTCTCGTGGGTCAACGGTATTCCTGCGCTGGTTTCGATCCCATGCTCTGTTGCAGTTTGCGCCAGCTTCAGCAAATAATGGAAGTCTCCCTGTCTCCCAGCAAATCGGTCATGGTAAGCCTGCAGTCCATAGAATGTAAAATTGATCTGTTTGATTCCGTGGCCTGCCAATCCACTCATCAGTTCGTCAATCTCTTCTTCACTGCGGAATTTCATTCCATCCAGCTGGAGAAGCCGTCCCTGAATCGATCCGATTGTGTTCAGAAAATCAATTTCCTGCAGTAAATTCGAATGATCCATACTATAGCCAAAGGTAAAGTCGAACTGGATCTCCGGATGGTTTTCTTTCATGTAGGCGTGAAACTTCTTCGCATATTCCTTGCTTCGTTCATAATCTGCCCCAACGGGATGGTTATTCCACGACAGCAAGCAATATCGACAATGGCAGCTGCACGGAACACACAATGTCTGTACCATTATTGAACGCGTTTTCATAAAGAATCCCTCTTTGACTTCTATTCGTGTTTCCTCACTCTACATTTCCTGTAGCACTTGCCGCAGTTCCCTTTTATTTGTAATTCTGATAACCTTGTGTTGATACGGTTGCAGCTTCTCGTGAATTTCCGGAAGATTCATGCGATAGAATTTCTTTGTCCACCTAAGAAGATCCAGAAGAGATTGAAAAGTTTCATTTTTTCTGCCTGTCCCGGTAAGTTTTCGCTTCACGAAGCGCCGAATGATCCGAATCCGGCACAGAAGTGCGGGCGGTTCCAGCAGATAAATGGTATCTGCCTTTTCAAAGCCGCTTCCTGCCCAGGCATGCTGAACCCCCTCAACAATCCAGTTATCCTGCTGCAGGACAGAACGAAGCATTTGATCCCGTTCTGCTGGATCCCGTTTTGTATTGGGTACAGCGGAAGAATTGTCCCAAAAGAGCTCGTCCAGGGATGTACAGGGAATGCCTGTTTTCTCTGACAGCTTTTGGGAAAGATAGGTCTTACCCGAACCGCTGGGACCGATAATATGTATCCTCATTTTCTTTCCCCCGTATTCTACGGCCTGTATGTATCTTTTTCCACAATTTCATAAATGCTTTTTCCGGCTTGTTCTTCAAAATAAGCTTTCAGCCGGATGTTGCTGTCCCATTTATCCTTTGGATAATATCCATATCGTCTCCTGACGTCGGACATCCTTTCTTCGATATTCAAAACGCCCGTACTTCCTGCCAGCGCATCACACAGTTGAATCAGTCTGTCATAATCATCCATTGAGACGGACGCAAGCGCAGAAGTGATCATTTCCAATTCATCGTCAGTTGTATCGAATTTTCCGATATAGTCATTTAAGCTCTGGTTGTTAAAGGAATGGGTCAAACAGATCTGCGCCGCCTTGTCATAGCCCAGGGAGCGCATATACGAATAGCCGTCCGAAACATGGCCCAGGTGCCGGACGCCGAACTTTCTTCCAATATCGTGAAGCAATCCGAGGATATACGCTGTATCCGGGTCAAGACAGCCGCAGGCCGCGGCTATTTTTTCCGCGCAATGGGCGGCAACCCGGCTGTGATTGCCCCATGGACCGGGGTTGCAAAGCTCGGCTTCTTTCAAAAGCTTTTCCGCTTCTTCTCTTGTAGGCATCATAAATATTTTTCCTCATTTTCAAACCAGGCTGTCAGCGGCTGTGTTCTGCCGCTTTCAAACCAACGATGGTACGACGCAAACACGGTAGCCGTATCCCCTTTGTGAGCATCTATAAGCTTTCGCACGGCAAGGTAGCTGCGCCAGTATGCATAAAGTACGCCTGCAATGTCTTTTTGATAGGTGTGTGCAGAAAAGTCATTTAAGCTTAAAATGCCGTTTTCTTTCTCATACAATTCCACCAGCATACAATTTATCTCTTCTTCCGCCGCAAATTCCGCTTCCGTAAGGAAGTATTTCCGGCTGATATACTCCACCATGCCTTCTTCAAACCACATGGCCTCTTCATAGGCATCATCCAGAAAAAGATCGCTGTGATGCGCCATCTCATGGCCAATAATTTGAAGAATATTCCGATTGGTCAGCATCTCGTAATAGGCGCGAACCTTGGCTGTTTTCTCATTTTCTTTATAACTCTCAAGCTGCCGGAGATAGAGCTTCTTCCACACATCCACATCCGGCACCATCACAGTCCGGTAATCATTTGTGTAGGCCGGGAGTGGAAGATCACTGATGGAGTTGTTTGCGGTTTCATAGTCCGTCCAGATAATGCATCTGGGCAGATCAACGGTGCAGTATTTTTCTTTCAAAAAAGAAAGAAATTGCTCCAATTCCGGCCACATTTTTTGAACCATTTTTTGAAGTGCTGCCAGTTCTTTTTCTGTCTTTACAGCATAGATGTTTTTCATCATATCTCTGTCTTCCTCAGTGTGACGATAAAATGGTCAACTTCCCTAATAATACTGCATTTTGCTGTTTGGGGAAGTATCTGCTCGATTTCTTCATAAGTATAGGAATGGAAGACCATACCTGCCCATTTTCCGCTTGAATAAACAAAATCGCCATCGGTGTTTTTCTCGTGAGGCTCTTTTTCATACTCCTCATCCGGAAAATCCAAGGTAAAAATGACAATACCGCCCGGCTTTACAATACGGCAAAGCTCCCGCAACGCAAGCTGTGCATTTTCCTTGGTCATATGATCCAGCACATCTCTGGAAATAACTGCGTCAAACCTGTCCGAATCATAACCGGTCATACGAATATCCGCAGTCTTGAGCTCCGCTTCCGGTGCATTCCTTTTAGCGATCTGAACTGCATCTTCTGATACATCGAAGCCAAATACCGAAAAGCCATTACGCAGAAGTTTTGCGCAGTAAATTCCGCATCCGCAGCCTGCATCACAGACACTCTTGGCTTGATGCTGGCGCAGCATCCTAATCATATCATCGGGCGCGAAATCCATGCTTTTGACATATTCCGCAATCCTCTTTGGATCTATGTTTTTCCATGATTCCGACCAAAATGTATCCATTATTATTCCTCACAATGCAAGCGCCATAAATCCTTTCCCTGAACAAAAAAGGCGCAGGCTGAAGCCTGCGCCAAAAAAGCCAACTCTCCCGCTTATCGGGCATGGGAATAAGGAGCAAGTCTTCCTAAGAAATCAAAACGAATGTGCATCTTCTTCATAGAAATCCATACTCCTTTCCGCATTTTTCCATATTGTAGCATAGGAAAAGCGGAATGTCAAAATAAAACGCAAAGAGTTTCCTAAAAATTAACCTTTGACCGCTTCCAAAATTACTTTGACCAGGGCATCCCGCCCGTCTCCCTTTTCGGCAGAGAACGGGATCACCGGTACGCTTTCGGGAAGCGCCAGATCCCGGCGAATAATTGCCAGATTGGGCGCGTATTCGCTCTTTTTCAGCTTGTCCAGCTTGTTGGCCACAACAACGAAGGGGCATCCGCTTTCCAGGAACCAATTCGCCATGGTAATATCGTTATTCGTAGGCGGATGGCGGTAATCAACGATCAGAACACCCAATGTAATTCGTCCGGCGGCGAAATAATCCTCCATGAGCTTCCCCCACCGCTCCTTTTCGGCCTGGGAGACCTTAGCGAAGCCATAACCGGGCAGATCTACCAAATAGCAGGCATTATCCAGCAGGAAATAATTTACATGGATGGTTTTGCCCGGCTTGTCCCCTACCCGGGCAAAATTCTTCCGCTGAAGAAGCCGATTGATCACCGATGATTTACCAACATTGGACTTTCCGGCAAAGGCGATCTCCGGAATCTTTCTCACAGGAAAGGCTCCTGGTGAAGCGGCGGAAATGAGAAATTCGACGTTCTGAAAATTCATATATACTCTCCTACTGCCGGATCTCCGAACGACGAACCTTTCCGGCAGCATCCTCAGGCAGCGTACCCAGAATCGCGGGGGAAAGATCGTTTTTCCGGTTCAGCGCCGCATCCAGAACTGTTTCCACAGTCTGGGCGCTGATGAAATTCAGCTGCCGGCGGACAGTCTGGTCAATCTCTTCCAGATCCCTCTCATTGTCCTTAGGGATAATGACCGTCCGGATACCGTGGCGGAGCGCCGCCATGGTTTTCTCTTTCAGTCCTCCGATACGCAGAACCCGGCCACGGAGGGTAATTTCACCGGTCATGGCAATGTCCCTGCGAACGGAAATACCGGTCAGAGCGGAAACCATAGCCGTACAGACGGTAACGCCTGCGGAGGGTCCATCCTTGGGCACGGCCCCCTCAGGGAAATGAACGTGAATATCCTTTGTTTTATAAAAGTCAGGGGCAACCCCCAACCTTGCCGCGTTTGCGCGGATAAAGCTCAACGCCGCGTGAACGGACTCTTTCATGACATCGCCCAGATTGCCGGTCAGCTCCAGCTTTCCGGAACCATCCATCACATTGACTTCAACCTCCAGGGTTTCACCGCCGACGGAGGTCCAGGCAAGGCCGGTGACCAGACCAACCTGGTCGGAGCCGGGCAGTCTGTCGGGAAGATATTTCCGTACGCCCAAAAACTCTTCCAGACTGCCGCCTGTGACTGTGATCCGCTTCGGTTCCTCCTGCGTCAGAATCTGCATATCCGCCTTCCGGCAGACATCGGCAATGCACCGTTCCAAATTCCGCACACCGGATTCCCGGGTGTAACATTCAATCATTTCCCGGATTGCGTCATCGGTAAAACGAAGCTGAGATTTTTTAAGTCCATGCTTTCCAAGCTGCTTGGGGATCAGATGGTTTTTTGCAATCATCAGCTTTTCTTCATCCGTATAGGAGCTGAGCTCAATGATCTCCATCCGGTCAAGCAGGGGTCTCGGTACCGTATCCAGGGTATTTGCGGTGGTGATGAACATAACATCGGACAGGTCAAAGGGAATTTCCAGGTAATGATCCCGGTACGCCCCATTCTGTTCCCCATCCAGAACCTCCAGCAGAGCGGCGCTGGGGTCGCCCCGGTAATCGCTGCCCATCTTATCAATCTCATCCAGCAGGAGCACGGGATTACCGGTTCCCGCCTGGGTCATGGCAGCCATGATTCTGCCGGGCATGGCACCCACATAGGTCTTCCGATGGCCACGAATATCCGCTTCATCATGGACACCGCCCAGAGAAATCCGCACCATTTTCCGGTTCAGGCACCGGGCAACAGAATAAGAGATGGAGGTCTTGCCGATACCGGGAGGTCCAACAAGACAAAGAATCTGGGGCGGCATCTGGGGCGCAAGCTGGCGCACGGCAATCGTCTCAAGGATCCGCTCTTTTACCTTCTCAAGGCCGTAGTGGTCATGATCCAGCACTTTCTTTGCAGCTTGCACATCCAGACGTTCCTTGCTCTTTTTGTTCCAGGGAAGCTCCAGAACCGTGTCCAGATAATTGCGAAGAACGGCGGCTTCGGAAGAGCCAAAGGGTTGTTTTTTCAGCTTCTGGGCATCCCGAATCAGCTTCTGCTCGTATTCCTCTTTCAGGTTCAGAGCCTTTATTCTCTCGATATCCGTATCCAGCTCCTGGGCTTCATCCTCTTCTCCCAATTCCTCCCGGATCACACGCATCTGCTCCCGCAGATAGTAATCCCGCTGGTTCTGATCAATATTTGCCCGGGTTTTTTCCTGAATGTCCGATTCCATGTGCAGCATCTCCACCTCCTGGTGAAGAAGCCTAACGGCCATTTCCAGCCGCTTTGTGGGGTTGAGCTGGCACAGAAGCTTTGCCTTATCTCCAAAGTCAATACCCGAATTCTGCGCTATGGAATCAGCCAGGAAGCCATTATCATTGCTCGCCAGCATCTGAAGCTGAATCAGCTGAGCAGGATGCTCGCTCAGTTCCAGATATTCCGCATACAGTCCATTGGCCTCCCGGCGAAGTGCCCGGGACCGAAGGGAATCCGGGGTGTCCGGGCAAGCTACCGACTCCACAATGCCCGAAAAGTAAGGTTCGCTCTGCAGTAGCTCGGAAATTCTGGCCCGGCTGATCCCCGTTACCAAAACCCTGGTATTTTCATCCTGAGAACGGAGGATCTGCTTAATTCGAACAACCGTGCCAATGGGATACAGATCCGCCAGTTTGGGATCGTCCTGAAGAAGGTCCTTCTGCGGTACCAGCATGAGAATCTGATCTTCCTTCATGGCAGCATCCAGGGCATTTGCTGATTTGGTCCTGCCAACTTCAAAATGAACGGTTTGCTCCGGGAACACCGCTAGTCCCCGCAGGGCAAGAATTGGCATCTTTCCTGCATAAATCGTTTCTGACATTATGAATCCTCCCAATCACGAGGTAAGGTGCTGTCATTCCGGAAAAAAGAGTTTTCCGGAATTGCTTATGGAAAAAAGGGGCAGAAACCTGCCCCCTTCTGTTTATCGTTTTCCGCCGAGTTTTTCTCTGGGATGGGCAGGATCCCGCAGGATCTCCGGCTCTCCTCCCTCGACACACCCGGGGGTAATCGTGACTTTCCTGATGGTCAGATCGGAGGGAATCGCGAACATAATGTTCGTCATGATCTTTTCCATGATCGCGCGCAAGCCTCTTGCGCCAATCTGCCGGTCAATTGCCTTCTTTGCGATTTTATGCAACGCCTCGTCCGTAATCTCAAGTTCAACCCCATCCATTTCCAACAGCTTCTGGTACTGCTTGGAAATGGCGTTTTTCGGTTCCACCATGATGCGGACCAGATCTTCTTGCTTCAGGCTCTGAAGGCAGGTTACGACGGGCATACGGCCCACCAATTCAGGAATAATTCCGAATTTCAGAAGATCATGAGGTTCCACCTGAGAAAGAAGCTTGCCCACATCCCGCTGTTTCCGGCTCTCAACAGGGGCATCGAAGCCGATAGCGGAACGGTCTGTACGGGATTCGATGATCTTATCCAAACCATCAAAGGCGCCGCCGCAGATAAAGAGAATATTGGTCGTATCCACAGGAATGGTCTCCTGCTGAGGATGCTTTCTGCCGCCCTGGGGAGGAACGGACGCAACAGTTCCCTCCAGAATCTTCAGCAGTGCCTGCTGAACACCCTCTCCGGATACATCCCGGGTGATGGATGTATTCTCGCTCTTTCTGGCGATCTTATCCATCTCATCAATGTAAATAATACCCCGTTGGGCACGTTCCACATCAAAATCGGCAGCCTGCAGCAGGCGAAGCAGAATATTCTCAACATCGTCGCCCACATAACCCGCTTCCGTAAGTGTGGTAGCATCCGCAATGGCGAAAGGAACGTTCAGAATTTTTGCAAGAGTCTGCGCAAACAGCGTTTTGCCGCAGCCGGTAGGACCAATCAGCAAGATATTGCTCTTCTGAAGCTCCACATCCGAATCGCTGCCAAGAAAAATACGTTTATAATGATTGTATACCGCAACGGATAACGCAACTTTAGCCTCTTCCTGGCCAACAATGTAGTTGTCCATGAAGGCTTTCATCTCCACGGGGGTAGGCAGTCTGTCCGGGCCGGACTTTACGCCTTTCTCCATTTCAAGCTCATCCCGCAGCAAATCACTGCAGGCGCGGACGCAGTCACTGCAAATATACACACCGGGACCGGCAATCAGTCTGGCTGCCTGGTTCTCCCGCTTTCCGCAGAAGCTGCAGCGAATCGGCTGTTCATTTGATCTGGCCATCTGCCTGTACTCCTCGTTTCTGAAACATTTTCTGTCGTGCTTCGCTTAGAAAGCGGCGAAGAATCTCAAGAAGCAGAGATCCTTCGCTGCTGACTATCACGGCAGTGTGGTTTATCAATGGTGATCCAGGACCCGGTCGATAAGGCCAAAAGACAGCGCGTCTTCCGCACTCATGAAGTTATCCCGCTCACAGGCGGCAGTAACCTCCTCCACAGAACGTCCGGTGTTCTCAGCCAGAATGCGGTTCATTCTGGCCTTAATGGTTTCCAGACGCTTGAGGTGAATCGCCATATCCGTAATCTGTCCCTGGGTACCGGCGGAGGGCTGATGGATCATAATCTCGGAATTGGGAAGTGCCATACGCTTGCCCTTTGCACCCGCACTGAGCAGGAAAGCGCCCATGCTGGCAGCCATGCCCACACAGATCGTAGCCACATCACACTTGATGTACTGCATGGTGTCATAGATCGCCATACCGGCTGTTACGCTGCCTCCGGGGCTGTTGATATAAAACTGAATATCCTTATCCGGGTCCTGGGCCTCCAGGTAGAGAAGCTGCGCCACAACCAGACTGGCAGTGGTATCATTGACTTCCTCGGACAGGAAAATAATCCGGTCGTTCAGCAAACGGGAAAAAATATCATAGCTGCGCTCGCCACGACTGGTCTGCTCAACAACATAGGGAACTAAACTCATGGTAATGTCTCCTTTCAAAGGGTATGAAACATTCTAACCATTCGAAGGACGCGTTATTCCTGGGGCCGCACCACATAAATCATCAAGGAAACTCAGCGAGAGATCTTGTGCGGTGTTGTCCTGGGTATGCGCTTACTCGGCAGCCTTGGGCGCCACAGCAACAGCGCTGTCCACAATGATCTTGGTCGCTTTCCTGGTCTTCAGGCTCTCAGTCAGTTCCTCAGCGGGCACAAGCTCCTTAACCTTGGAAGCATCCATCTGGTACTGGGAAGCCAGGGAATCGATCTCCGCAGCGATCTCCTCGTCGGATACGGTAATGCCTTCCACTTCCACAATCTTTTCAAGAGTCACGGAAACCTTCGCCTGCTTCTCCGCGGTGGGACGGAAAGCCTTCCGCATGGTGTTCACATCCCCGCCCATCATCTTGGCGTACTGCTCCATGGAGTAACCACTCATCTGAAGCTGGTAAGCAAACCGCTCCATCTGGGTGTCCAGTTCCCGCTCGACAAGGGCCTCAGGCATCTCTACTGTGGTGTTTTCGGCAGCCTTCTCCACAGCGGCGTTCTCAAAAGTGGACTGAATCTGCTTTTCCTGCTCAGCGATAGCCTTGGCGCGAATATCGGCCTTCAGCTCTTCCAGGGTCTCAAAGGAAGAGACATCCTTTGCAAACTCGTCGTCCTGCTCGGGAACCTGGGTAACTGTGACTTTATTGACCTTCACATGGAAAACAACAGCTTTACCGGCAAGATCCTTATGGTAATCCTCAGGGAAGGTAATGTCAATATCCTTCTCCTCACCGGCAGACATGCCAACAAGCTGCTCCTCAAAGCCGGGAACGAAGGAACCGCTGCCCAGCTTCAGGTCATGGTTCTCTCCCTTGCCGCCATCAAAAGGAACACCATTGTCAAAGCCCTCAAAATCGATAGTGACGGTATCTCCCATCTGAGCGGGGCGATCAACGGTCTCAGTAGAAGCAACATTTTCAGCCATCCGGTCCAGCTCAGCCTGCACCTGAGCATCGGAAACCTCAGCCACAGCCTTCTCCACTTCCAGGCCCTTATACTGGCCCAAAGTTACCTCAGGATAGACCTCAGTGGTCAGCGTCAGGGTGACAATATTGTCATCGCTGATCTGCATGTCCTTCAAAGAAGGACGTCCAATAGCCTTGAACTCCTGACCGGCAATGGCAAAATCATAAACCTGGGGGAATATCTCTTCCAGACCGTCTTCATAAAAAACATGCGCGCCATACATGCTCTCGATCATCTTCCGGGGAGCCTTACCCTTCCGGAATCCGGGGATCATAATGTTCTTCCGGGCCTTCATATATGCCTGGTTGATACCGGACTCCATCAGCTCTTTGTCGATCTCAACCACGACGGTAGCCTGGTTGCCGTTCTTTTCTGTGCTCTTGACAATCATTTAAGTAATCCTCCTAAATTGGTCCGCTTGGCGTGACCATTCTATTTCTATTTTATTAGCCGATCTATTCTATCAGAAAAACGCGGGAATGTCCACACTTTTCTGAAAAATCTTTTATGAAATTACTTTGAATGGATGGAAGTCCAGGTAATCCGCGGATACAAGCTGAAAATCAATTCCATCCCACATGCCCTGAATCGCCAATCGGTGGCTTCCGCCATGAAGATGTCCGTAAAAGCACCGCCTGACCTCATATTTTTTGAGAAGGGAAAGAATCTCCGGGCAGTTATACCCCTGATATCTTGGCGGATAATGCAAAAAAACCAGTTTTTCCGCATCTCCCGCTGCTTTGAGACTGGCTTCCAAGCGAATTAATTCCCGGCGAAACACTTTCTCGTCATGGGTACCACTGCGTTCCTCTTCAAAAAACCACCCACGCGTGCCGCACAGAGCGATTCCCTTATATTCATAGCAATTATTGTTCAGAAGATGCATATCCTGAAAATCGTTTTCCAGACAGAATTTCTGAAATTTTGCAGCCGTACACCACCAGTAGTCGTGGTTGCCTTTCAGCAGTATTTTTTTGCCCGGGATATTCTGGAGCCATGAAAAATCCGCCCTGGCGCCGGAAAGATCCAGCGCCCAGCTCAAATCCCCGAGAAAGACGGTTGTGTCTTCCTCACGGATCACACTGAGACCCACTTTCAGCTTATCCATATACCCAACCCAGGCACCGCCAAAAATGTCCATAGGCTTCGGCGCGCCAAGGCTCAAATGCAGATCCCCAATCGCGTAAAGCGCCATGGATCATCCTCCTGTTTCATTGTCATAAATGAACCCGAATCCCGTCTCTTCCGCGTTTATTCCTCCGGCGCAAACTGCGACAGTATAATACAAGGTCTATTCCCGCCGCCTCGCGCCCGAAAATCCTGTACGCCGGCGTAGCACAGCGCATCATAGGAAGACAGAGAATAGCCAATTGCTCGTTTGACGCCCTCTTTGGTATTGATCATACGTTGTGTTCCGATTACGCTGACGCACAGGCCTTTGCGCATATCCGCAAGGACATCGGCTCCCGGAACATAGGTCTTTCCGCATCGGAAATCATTCAGGAAACGTGAGGTTTCTTCCAGGCCACCACAGAAACTTACAAGTCGCTCTACCCCGGCAGGTATGGCAATGTCCGCGGCAGGTGTCCCAGTTGAAATAGCAACAGCGTCCGTTTTCAGCTCTCCATGATGCAGAAGCTCCCACATTCCATTGTTTTCATTGCAAACACACACAACATTTCCAACAGGCAGTCCCCACGCTCTTGCATACCATCCGCTCATAACCCCACTGAAATCCCCGCATACAGCAGCAAAATCCACGCTCTTCCCCGGATGAACCATGCCTGCACGGAATAATTCTCCCGTACACGCAAACAAAAGCGCCCCACGGATTGCAACAGCAGGCCATTCTCCCGGTATATTTTCCGGTCCACCGCCGCGAATGAGCCTGGCGAGCACACCGGTGAGACCTGCTTCCGTCCGATCCGGCGTATGCCAGCATTCCAGGATGATCATACGCTGGCCCAAATCACGGAGACGTACAGGCCGTTTTCCCGCACACAGTTCAATATCAGCACCTGTAAGATGAGTATCAAACAAAATGTTAAGAACTCTGGCAGTACATTCATGGAAATTCAGACTGAGCAGTTCTCCAACTTCCTTTTCCGAGAAGAAAGGAGCTTCCTTCGGCAGAAAGAAACCGCCATCCGGAGGCGGATCCTGAGAGAGAGTCCGCTGGGGTGTAAATGAATCAAAGGGATTTCTTGTTGTAACATACAGCAGCGCGCATCACCCCCATGGCGTTATTCCAAAAAATGTCCATAACTGTTTCCTTGGGTACGCCCCTCTCCAACAAACGCTGGGCCATTGACGGATAGCTCTCCACCCCGGTAAAGCCCTCAGAAAGCGCATCGCATCCATCCAGATCGCCGCCAAGCGCGATGTGTTTTCCGCTTGGATCCAATTCGAGAAAATGAAGGATATGGTCGCAAACCGTGTCCAGTGTGGGATGCTCTCCAATAAACTCCGCATATTGATTGAAACCTGCTACACCGCCGGTATGACAGATTGCACGGAACATTTCATCGGTGAGGTTCCGGCTGTGATTCCATACAGCCCGGCTATTGGAATGGGTTGCAACCACAGGTCCCGTGGTTATGTCCATAATATCCCAGAAGCCTTTGTCACTGATATGACTGACGTCCACGACCATTCCGAGACGCTGCGCTTCACGGACGAAGGCTCTCCCCTGCTCCGAAAGTCCCTCTCCGGTCATATGGGAGCCTGTCAGAGGATTGCGTTCATTCCAACCCAGAGATGTAATCCGGAATCCAATCTGATACAGGTCATTCAGCAGCGCCGGATCATATCCGAATCCGGCGCTGCCCTCTATGGTCAGTACCGCGGACATTTTTCCGGCAGCTCGGTTTGCTTCGATTTCATCCGGTGTGTAGGCAATGGAAATCAGATCCTGATTTTTACTGACCTCCCGCTGTATCGTTGCAAGCTCACGTTCAAAGATCACGATCGGAGACAAACCGAACCATTCTTCCATGGCGGGGGTTGTAAAGCAGCCAAAGCACTGACAGTATCCGGGCAGAGACGAGGCTCTCTCCAAATCAATGTGTCCATTGCTTCTGCGCAAACTGCCAGCCTCATTTTTACTATGCCCCAAAAGATACTCCGAGGTATCACAGTGCAGGTCAAATACCGGAAAACTCATTCAAACGCATCCTCCAAATGGTGAATTACCGGGTGGGACGTTTTTTCTCCCTCCGGCGCGTAAATCTCAATTACATCAAAGCGGGGCTGCAGGTCTGTTGGATATTGAGAAAGATACATGCTGGCGGTCATGCGCAGCCTGTTCTGTTTTTTTATATCCACATACTCCCTGGCTGAGGCAAAGGATTCGCTTTTCCGGAGCTTCACTTCGGCGAACACCAAAAAGGAACGATTCCTCGCGATAATGTCGATTTCTCCGAATCTGCAGCGAAACCCCATTGCAACAATTTCATATCTTTTTTTACGGAGGTATTCAGCCGCCAGCACCTCACCCCAGGCACCGAGAAAATTACTTTTCCCCATAGAAGCTTCTCAGAAATGTTCTTCGGTGCGCAGGACATGGACCGAAGCTTGAAAGCGCGGCATAGTGAGCTTTTGTGCCATAGCCTTTATGAATGTCAAAGCCATACTCCGGATAGGTTTTTCCCAGATTTATCATATAGTCATCCCGGGTCACCTTCGCCAGAACAGAGGCCGCAGCAATATTTGCGCTGAGGGAATCACCCTTCACCACCGTTCGGGCCGGTATACCGAAATCCGTCTCCCGGTTACCGTCAATCAGAGCCAGCTCCGGCTTGCGGCTTAGCTGCGCCAACGCGCGACGCATAGCAAGAAAAGTCGCCTGTAAAATATTGAATTCATCAATCTCCTGTTCCGACGCAAAGGCAATGCCATAAGCGATGGCTTTCTCCTGAATCACAGGAAACAGCTCCCTGCGACGTTTATCGGACAATTTCTTGCTGTCATTCAAACCGGGAATATCACAGTGATCCGGCAGGATAACCGCGGCCGCGCATACAGGCCCCGCGAGAGGGCCACGTCCTGCCTCATCCACACCGCAGATCAGTCCTACGCCATCCGCGTGAAGCCCTTCCTCTATTTCCCACATGGTAATCTCACTCATTTTTCTGTCTCTCCCGGAAGCTCCAACGTAAATTTCCCCAGCTTTCCGCTGCGGAATTCATCCAAAAGTACCTTTGCCATCCGCTCCGTATGGATTTCTCCGCCTGACAGGAGGAATCCACGTTTCTTTCCTGCCATTTCGAGGAGGACATATCCCGGTGTTCCCGGCTCAGCTTCCAGTTGATACCGACGGGAAAGCGCCCCAGGATACCTGGAAAGAAGTAATTCCATCAAATGACAGGCCAGTTCTTCGATATCCATGACACCTTCTTTCACAGCACCTGTAAACGCAAGCATCATTCCTACCCTGGGGTCCTCAAACTTTGGCCACAGAATTCCGGGCGTATCCAGCAGAAGCAAACCATTATCCACGGTGACCCACTGTTTTCCTCTGGTAACACCAGGCCTGTTTTCCGCTTTGGCGCCCTTTCTGCCGGATATTTGATTAATCAGAGTAGATTTCCCCACATTCGGAATTCCCACAACCATAACACGCAGGGGACGATTCATTCCTCTGGCTGCATCTCGCTGAAGTTTCGCCTGGCATGCTTTCCGCACAGAGGGTGTAAACTCACTGATGCCTTTTCTGCTTTTACAGTCGGTTGTCAGAACTGTATTCCCCATGGATCGAAACCAGGCTTCCCACTTTCTTGTCGCAGCAGGATCGGCAAGATCCATACGGTTCAGAACAAGAATTCTTGGTTTGTCCTTCGCAATAGAGTCAATATCCGGATTCCGGCTGGAAACAGGGATTCTGGCATCCACAATCTCGCAAACAGCATCCACCTGGCTGATATCCTGTTCCATTTGCCGGCGGGTTTTTGTCATATGACCCGGATACCACTGAATCTGCATGGATTTTCCATCCATCAATGCAGCCCCCCCATTCGATTCAAATCTCTGGAAACCGTGTTTTTGTCCGTCCCTGGAAACATCAGGAAAAACGCCTTTCCAAGGATTTCTCTCCGGTCAATCTGACCAATCTCAGGGCTACGGCTGTCTCTGGAATTATTCCGGTTGTCTCCCATGACAAAATAACAGTTATCCTCAACAAGAAGCGGAAAAGAAACCCCTTCCGGGAGATTGGTTGGCGTATTGATATAGGGTTCATTCAGGGCTTGCCCATCCACAAATACAATTCCACTGTCAAAGTCAATATCCACTATCTGTCCCTGAGCAGCAATCACTCGTTTTACAAGCGGCTTTCCGTCATCGAAGCTCTCCTTGCTAATCACAACAATGTCTCCATATTGGGGATCCCCATAGAGAAGATTTCCGAACAGCAGGAGGTAGTCTCCATCCACCAGAGTACTACGCATGGAACTTCCGGACACAACAATAACCCTGAATATCAAAAGAAAAACAATAAGAATAACAGTCAGCAAGTATATGACATCATGAAGATACAGAACAACACTCTTTTTCCAGTCCATTTGCTCTTCCGGTTTTTCTGTCTTATTTCCAAAAGTCATTCCACGGTCCTCCAATAGAATATATCTAAAGAATCCAATTCATCCCATATCTTTTTTATTTTACCACATTTAGCAGATTTTTTCCATATCTTTTGAAAAATTATAATAAAAAAGAGGGCTAAGCCCTCTTTTTTTATTGTGGGATTAAACCTTCTCTTTGACCTTGGCAGCCTTGCCAAAGCGATCACGCAGGTAATACAGCTTAGCCCGGCGGACCTTGCCCTTACGAACCGTCTCGATCATAGCCACGTTGGGAGAATGCAGGGGGAACACCTTCTCACAGCCAACGCCGTAAGAAATACGACGAACCGTGATGGTCTCGCCAATGCCGCCATGCTTGCGGGCAATGACGGTGCCTTCAAACACCTGGATACGCTCACGAGCGCCTTCCTTGATGCGAACGTGCACACGAACCGTGTCGCCCACCCGAACCTCGGGAAGCTCCTCTTTCATGTACTGGCTGTTAAGAGCTTTGACTAAATCCATTTCTTTGTCCTCCTTAAATATTAGGCGTTCATACCCGCGTCTATTGCGGCAGAGGACTCACCTTGATTTCAGACCGATGTATTTTACCATGTTTTTTTCGGAAAATCAATATCTTTTTTCATTATTTTTTGAATAATGCCAAAAGAAAGCCAAAATCAGCCACTGAACGATTTTTCTAATGATATTTTCTTATTCTTTCAAGGAAATGTTGAAAAGAATATCCTCCATACATACCGCAAAACAAAAAAACCTTGATTTTTTCTAAAAAAACGATACAATGTCAATATCTCTTTGAATTGACAAATGCGTCGATTTACAATTTGAAAGGCGGCGATCCTGTGTCTGTTTATATCCCCAACAATTACAAGCCCACCCTGGACGCATATGATACCCAGCGTGCGATTGCCTACATTAAGGCTACGTTTCAGGAAGAGTTTTCTTCCGCATTGAATTTAAAGCGGGTCTCGGCGCCTCTGTTTGTTACAGAAGATTCCGGCCTGAATGATAATCTGAATGGCTACGAACGCCCCGTCAGCTTTGATATCCCCGCGGTTGGCGCCGATGCGCAGGTGGTACATTCTCTTGCGAAATGGAAGCGACTTGCGCTAAAACGGTATGGATTTACTATCGGAAATGGACTGTACACCGATATGAATGCTATCCGCCGTGATGAAGACCTCGATAATATTCATTCTATTTATGTAGACCAATGGGACTGGGAGAAGATTATCACACGGGAAAATCGCAATCTCGACTTCTTAAAACTGATTGTCCGTTCCATTGTGCGTGCAATCTGTAACACAAACGATAGACTGCGTGTTCGCTACCCTCAGCTTCGGACTGAGCTCAGCCCGGATGTATGCTTTATTACCTCCCAGGAACTGGAAGACCTCTATCTGAATCTGACTCCCCACCAGCGGGAGAATCGTTTTGTCCAGGATCACAAGACTGCATGCATTATGCAGATCGGTGGAAAGCTGCGTTCCGGGAAGCCCCATGACGGTCGTGCCCCCGACTATGATGATTGGGATCTGAACTGTGACATTTTCTTCTGGGACGATGTATTGAACAGAGCTTTGGAAGTCTCATCCATGGGAATCCGTGTTGATGCGCAGTCCCTGGATCGGCAGCTCCGGGAAGCAGGCTGTGATGAACGACGCGCTCTCCCCTTCCACAAAATGCTTTTGAATGACCAGCTTCCACTGACCATTGGAGGAGGTATTGGTCAGTCCAGACTGTCCATGCTCATGATGGGGTGCGCCCACATCGGAGAGGTTCAATCCAGCGTATGGGATACACTCACCGTGGAAACCTGTGAGAAGGCAGGAATTCCGCTTCTGTAAACACGCTACACTCCTCCCAGAATTCAAACCTTGACTTTTTATCCTGAAAATGCTATATTTTGCTTGCATGGAGAGATGTCCGAGCGGTTTAAGGAGCCGGTCTTGAAAACCGGTGATGCGGCAACGCACCGTGGGTTCGAATCCCACTCTCTCCGCCATTTTTAATGCAAGCATTCGATTGTTTTCTCTGAAAGGATGGGTTCCCATGGCTGTACGGCTGAACGAGGATACGGAAATAGTAAAAGCCGTCCGCGAAGGGCTGAAACGTACTGGTGGGTTCTGCCCCTGTCGTTTGGAGCGGTCCGAAGAAAACAGGTGCATGTGTAAGGAGTTCCGGGATCAGATCAAGGATCCGAAATTTAAGGGTTTCTGCCACTGCATGCTGTACTACAAGGATTAACACGCTACTTCACAAAAAATCATTGACAAATCATTTTGTCCATGGTATGATACAAACCGCCAAGGAAAACTGAGGCGAATATGGGCGAGTGGTGGAATTGGTAGACTCGCTAGATTCAGGTTCTAGTGT
>CAMEIK010000005.1 GCA_945918315.1 uncultured Clostridia bacterium | reverse complement strand
GAAGCGAGGGTAAAAAACATGCCGGTGGCATGTTTTTTAGGCCGTGGGAGAGTCCACTTTTCAAAGAAGAAGAGCAAACAGCGGGGCGGAAAAAGGAACGATTCCGAGAAGGCCGTCGCAAACAGTGGCGGCGTGTTAAGTTGTTCCGCCGGTTTATAACAGCATTTCAGCCGGATTTTTAACGGCCCTTTGCTATGGAGGTTCTGCAATGACCAGATTTTTTGTTGACCGGGAAACCTTTTTATCGGATGCACCTGTTCTCACCGCTGAAAACGGAAAGCACGCATCCGTCCTTCGGCTGAAAGCCGGGGAACAGGTGATTGTCTGTGACGGAGCCGGGTGGGAGCGCCTTTGCAGAATCCTTTCCTGTTCCGGTTCCGAGACTGTTCTGGAGGCGGGGAAGATTTATGCCTCCGTATCAGAGCCCTGTGTCAAGGTAAGCGTCTATATGGCTTATCCCAAGGCGGACAAGCTGGAGCATGTAATTCAGAAAGCGACAGAGCTTGGAGCCGCTGAGATCGTCGCCTTTCCCTCTGCCCGGTGCGTATCCCGCCCGGAGGAAAAAAGTCTGGGAAAGAAGCGGGAGCGCTGGCAGAGGATAGCCCAGTCTGCCGCCGAGCAATCCGGCCGTGGCCGGATTCCGGAAATTGTTCTGCTGTCATCCTGGCGGGAGGCGCTGAACCGGGCAAAGGAAGCGGAGCTTGGGATTCTGTTTTATGAAAATGAGCATGCCGTTACGCTGTCTCAGGCCTTGAACGCCGGCACGTTTCGCAGCATAAGCCTTCTTTCCGGTCCGGAGGGCGGTTTAGAAGAAAGGGAAGTAGAGGAAGCCCGCTCTGTCGGCCTTACGGTCTGCACTCTGGGCAGCCGGATCCTCCGCTGCGAGACCGCGCCCCTTTGCGCCCTGTCCGCCGTTATGTACGCTGCGGGGGAGTTCTGATAAGAAGCCCTTGCGTATCGGAAAAAACTGTGTTAAAATGATGCAAAAGCGAAAAAAGGAAGCGTGAATGATATGACCGAAGAAATTCGTGAACAGCCGAAAAAGCGGATGCTGTCCGGTATCAAGCCCTCCGGTGATCTGACCCTTGGCAGCTATCTTGGTGCCATCCGGAACTGGGGAGCCCGGTCCGAGGAATTTGACTGCTTTTATTTTATGGCAGACCTCCACGCAATTACGGTGCGTCAGAATCCTGCCGATCTGCGCCGCCGTACCCTGGAGCAGCTTGCCCAGTATATTGCCTGCGGCCTGGACCCTGAGAAAAACACTCTCTTTATTCAGAGCCAGGTTCCCCAGCACGCGGAGCTAGGCTGGGTGCTCAACTGCTACGCCATGTTTGGCGAGCTGAGCCGTATGACCCAGTTTAAGGACAAGTCCGCAAAGAACGCGGATAATATCAATGGCGGCCTGTTTACCTATCCCAGCCTGATGGCAGCGGACATTCTCCTGTATCAGCCGGATTATGTTCCTGTTGGTGAGGACCAGAAGCAGCATGTGGAGCTGTGCCATACCATTGCCCGCCGTTTCAACGGCATTTACGGGGATGTGTTCAAACTGCCGGAGCCCTATGTCCCCAAGGTGGGTGCCCGGATTATGAGCCTGACCAATCCGACAGCCAAGATGTCCAAGTCGGAGAACGAGGATACCGGCCGGGTCCTGCTGATGGATACACCGGAAACCATTATGCGGCAGTTTAAGCGTGCCATTACCGATTCCGATACGGAAAACTGTGTCCACTACGATAAAGAGAAGAAGCCCGGCGTTTCCAACCTCATGACCATCTATTCTGCCTGCACCGGAAAGAGCTATGCGGAAATAGAACAGGAATTTGCCGGCTGCGGCTACGGAAAATTCAAGCCCGCCGTCGGCGAAACGGTTGTGGAGACCCTCCGTCCCATCCGGGAGGAGGCCCAGCGGATTATGAAGGATAAGGCATATCTGGAAAGCGTTTACAAAGAGGGCGCCCGACGTGCATCCTTCGTTGCGGAAAAGACAATGCGCAAGGTTTATAAAAAAGTTGGATTTATTGGAAGATAAGCATATCCCTGTCGGAATTTCATAATGATCAGGGCCTGCCGCAAATGGAACGGTTTGCGGCAGGCCCTATTTTCTCCGAATTTCCGGTATCGTCTCACTCAATTTCAGAAAACCTGTTGAGCAGCTTCACAATACCGATGAGAAAACCTGTAACAAGGAAAATACCAAGCATTCCGTAGCCCATAACAGGAAGAACCTTGAGCATATAATCAGGACGAAAGGCAAACATAGCTTAACCTCCAATCATTCCGCGCGTCAGCTCCAGAATCAGACCGCCCGCAATCACGGAAGCGATCTGCCCGGAAACATTCACACCAACGGAATGCATCAGCAGGAAATTCTGATGATCCTCGGCTAATCCCATTTTATGTACGACTCGGGCGGACATAGGAAAAGCGGAAATGCCCGCGGCACCGATCATGGGATTGATTTTTTCCCTGCTGAACAGGTTCATCAGCTTGGCAATGAGAATTCCACTGATGGTATCCACAACAAACGCGATCAGCCCAAGGCCCATAATCAGCAATGTCCTGGGGCGCAGAAATTGATCGGCAGTCATCTGGGAGGCAATGGAAATCCCCAGTAAAATCGTGATAAGGTTTGCCAGTACATTTTGCGCTGTTTGTGACAGAGAATCCAGAACGCCACATTCCCGGATTACGTTCCCGAACATCAGAAAACCGATCAGGGCCACCGCGTCCGGCGTCACAATTCCCACAATGATTGTGACCGTGATGGGAAAGAGAATTTTGGTGACCCTGGGGAAGGGTTTGCCCGTGTAGGGCATTCTGATACGGCGCTCTGCTTTCGTGGTGCAGGCTTTGATTACCGGCGGTTGGATAATCGGCACCAATGCCATATAGGAATATGCAGCTACCATAATCGCGGATAAGTAGCTGCTTTTCAGAACGGTAGCTACATAAATCGAGGTGGGACCGTCCGCCGCGCCGATAATGGCAATGGAGGCGGCATCCTTCAGCGTGAAGCCGAACAGGGACGCAAGGCCAAGTGTGAAAAAAATGCCGAATTGGGCTGCGGCTCCGAAGATCATAAGCTTAGGATTGGTGAGCAGGGGCTGAAAATCAATCATGGCGCCAATCCCGATAAACAGCAGCAAGGGAAACAGCTCATACTCCGCAATGCCTATCTCAAACAGGTGCCGAATTACCGCTGCCGCGCTGGAGTTGGGCAGGTTAACAAGAATAGACCCGAAGCCCATGGGCAAAAGCAAGGTTGGTTCCATGTTTTTCGCAATAGCCAGGTAGATTAGGACGCCGCCGATCATCCACATAACGACTTGCCCCCAGTTCATGGTCAGAAGGTTCGCATACGATCCATCCATAAATACCCTCCCCATTTTTTATCCATTCCATTATAGTGGCGTGGCTCTGCGAATCATACTGAAAGACGGCGGACCGGGATTGGAAACAGCGGAGGCAGCTCAGTATCACAAAAGCGCTTCGTCCATAAAAAAGGCCAACCCCTTTCGGAGTTGACCATTTTGCATGTTTTTTGCTGCAGGCTGCATCATAGACGAATCTCGACGTAATCCCCTTTGGCATCGCGCACTTCTACAAGCTTCCAGTCTTTGTGCCGTTTCCGGAAGCGGTTCAGTTCCTTGATAAAAACCCGGGCCTGCTCCCGGGTTATATGGATTCCCTGTTCTTCCAGGCATTTCGGCAGAAAGCTTGCGCTCACGAAATTCAGGACCAAACCGGAGGGGAAGATCAGGCGGATGGTAGGACCGCCGTTTTCTTTTACCAGGATCTTCACGTTTCTTACTCCACAAAAATTCTCACAATGTCCCCGTCGGAGGACTCCACTTCTACCAGGTTCCCGACAGCCCCCTGACGCACAAGCTCCAGAATCTGATTCAGGTCAATGTTTTTCAGGGTTTCCTTTCCGGATAGCTGGGGCATTTCCATGCCCATATCCATTGCGACCTGAACCAGCGCCATGGGTAGATTGACCCGCACCTTATCTCCGTCCGCGGAGTCAACCATAATCCGAAGCAGCATATTCTGTATATCCTTGCGTTCCTCCGGCGGCACCAATTTGACTTCCTGCAGTTCCTGCTTGCCGGATAAAAGCTCGTCCGTGGTGACGCCAAGAATTTTTGCCAGCTTCGGCAAAAGGCCAATGTCTGGGCAGGTCTGGTCATTTTCCCATTTGCTGACTGCCTGGGGGCTTACATCCAGCAGCTGGGCAATATCGTCCTGCCTGAGGTCTTTCTGCTTCCGAAGCGTCGAAATACGTTTTCCCAATGTTTCTTCCATAGTGATGATCTCCTTTCGTTTGGCAGCTTTAGTATACCAGGGAAGGCTGCCAAAAGGAATGGAACAATAGTTGATTGCAGCCCATTCTGCTCAACCGAATGGGGAAAAATCACCCAACCAACAGTTGAATTTATTTTTTACCCTGCATTGCGGCGTAAAGCTCCTCCGAAAGGCAGCGCATGTCTTCTTCATCAGGCTTTGTTACCTGCCGGTCGTAAGTAAGAAGACCGTTGATTTCTTCCTCCACATCGGACACCTGGGTGTAGATGGCGGCGCAGAGTCCCTTGGGAATGGCGGGGAGGATGTGCCTGCGGTAGAGAGTCAGAAGCTTCTTGCGGTAATCATCGAAATCTTCACTGTTTTGATAGCCGTAGGATTTTTCCGGATGGAACAGATGGCCCTCCACAGCCAGACAGATCCCGCCGAACTCCGAAAGAACAAGAGGTTTTTCCGTTCTTTTCAGGTGGTGCCACTGTCCGAAATAGATATGGCGGCTGAACACATCACTTTCTCCGCCCCGGAACCAGCCGGAGAAAGAGCAGATAAAGCGGCTGGGGTCCAGAGATTTCAGCTCACGATAGACAGAGGTGGAATCAAACTGCCCCCATCCCTCGTTGAAGATCGTCCACAGGACAATACAGGGGTGATTTTTCAGCTGAAGGACCTGAGCGCGCATGTTCTCAAGAAACATCTTACGGCTTATGCCGTCCGGATGAGCACGGCAGTCATTTTTCCGCTGAAAGCCCAGGGTGGGCAAGATTGTGTCTTTCAGATAGCTGTAATCCCCGTTGCTGACCATATCCTGAAATACGAACATGCCCAGCTTATCGCACTGATAGTAGTATTCCTCCGGTTCAACCTTGATGTGCTTGCGCAGAGTGTTAAAGCCCATGCGCTTCATGGCCAGAATCTCCTCCCGGAAGCGGTCGGGAGAATCCGGTGTGTAGATTCCGTCGGGCCAGTATCCCTGATCCAGAAGCCCATGGAAGAACCGGGGTTTTCCGTTGAGGCAAAGCCGGGGGATGCCTTCCACGGTTTGAATCTCCAAAGAGCGCAGGGCAAAATACCCGGAAACCCGGTCCTCTCCAGCGGCCACTTCAAATTCATACAGGTATGGGTCCTCCGGGCTCCACAGACGGGGCGTTTCCGGATGGAACACCGCCCTGCCTTCTGTCAGAGGAAGCCTAATTTCACCCTCCGGTGTCATCACTGTAACAGTACCGGAAAGGGAAGGATCTCCGGTGTCGAGTTTCGCCTCCGTCATATCCGCCTGAATATCCAGTCTTTGTATGTAGGTTTCCGGAACCCATTCCAGCCATACGCTCTGCCAGATGCCGGAGACCTTTGTATACCACATCCCGCCGGGAGTGAGGGACTGCTTCCCCCTGGGGAAAGCCCTGTCGGTCAGATCGTCCCGGACACGCAGAAGAATCTCATTTTCTTCCCGAATTGCCGGCGTGATGTCCATGAAAAAAGAGGTATAGCCACCGGAGTGGGAGCCAATTTCCAGGCCGTTTACATAACAGGTAAGCTCCTGATCCGCGGCGCCTACGTGCAGAAGAATTCTGTGTCCGGAGGCAGCATCCGGAAGCTTGACATGTCTGCGGTAGAACAGAAAGCTTCCCTCCGGGAAGCACGTTTGAATGCCGGAACACTTGCTTTCCGGGCAGAAGGGAACAAGAATTGTGCTGTCAAACTCCTCCGGGGGCGTGGCATCTTTTTTAACCGTAAAATCCCATTTTCCGTTCAGGTCCATCCAGGTTTCCCGGCGCAGCTGGGGACGGGGATGAACAGTGCCTGCTTTGATTCTTGTTTCCATGGCAGCCTCCTTATTGATTCAGCATTTCCAGATAGGGAAGGGATGCAAAGCCGCTCTTTTGATAGGCGCTGACCGCCGGGGTGTTTTCCTCCTCCACCTCAAGCCGAAGAATCGCCTGGGGATAGGTTTTCCTGACAAAGGTGAGGAATTCCGTTCCCACGCCCTTACCCCGGGCCTCCGGCTTCAGATAAATATCCTCGATCCAAATGCAGGGCTTCCCGAACTCCGTGGAGAAGCTGTGAGCAAGCATGGAATAGCCTAGAATCTGGTTCTCATCCTCCAGAATATAGCCCTCCAGGAAGGGACTGTCGCGGATACATTCCGCGAAATCCCGGCGGAAGATGGCTTCCGAGCCGTTTGTAAAGACTGCCGGAGAGCTGTAAAAGGGACGCATCATGGCAAGTACTTCATTTTCGTCAGACGGTTTCATTTTTCTGATTCGCATTTCTTTGACCTCATTTCTATGATGATTGATTATAACCGATCCGGCTGCGTATGTCCATCCCCTAAGAAAAAACAGAAGAAATCAGGTGATTGGAAGGACGTGTATGTTTTTCGGGGGGAAGCACATACTATTGCGGGTGATAAATATGAAAAACAGCAAGCAGATTCTTTCCTCCCTTTTGAAAACCACGCAGATGGGTCAGATTGGCATTCGCAGCGTGCTGGATACCAGTATGCGGCCCAGCCTGCGTAAGGCTCTGGAATCCCAGCTTCAGGAGTATGACTGCATTGAGACGGAGGCTCATGCCATTGCAACCCAGCGGGGCTGGGAACTGCCGGAGCTGGACCCTGCTGTCCGGGCCATGTCCAATATGATGACCCGGATGAAGCTGGTGGGGCAGAACGCGGACTCCAAAATCGCGGATATGATGATTCAGGGCAATACCCGGGGGATGGTTAAGGGCCTGAAAGATATCCATCAGTTTGCCCAGCAGGATGAGCAGGTTTGTTCCCTTTCCCAGAAGCTGCTGGACACCCAGACTGCCAACATCCGTCAGATGCAGGGATATCTGTAAGGCAACAAAGTATCCCAGGAAAAACCCACTATGGCGGCACAAGGCGCATCCCTCCCGCATAGGATATAGGCGAAAGCGAAAGGAGGGATGCGCTTGCCATCCATTGGATACATACAGGTACGTGCCTACACCAGCTATGCCAGACTCCCGCTGAAGGATGTGGCTGTAACGGTCACATCACCGGACGGTACAGCCATTGCCATGCGGCTGACGGACCGCAACGGAAAAATACTCCCGATTGAGGTTCCTGTTCCGGACAAGAATGAAAGTCAGCAGCCGGAACCGGGAGAAAAACCCTTTACCAATGTAAATCTTTATGCTCGGCTGGCGGGATTTGAGCAGGTGGACGCGGAGGACCTTCAGGTATTTGCCGATACAATTACGGTACAGGACCTGGAGATGGTCCCGCTTTCGGAGCTTCCTAACCAGTTTGACCAGTCCGTCCGGTACAGGACCCCGCCGCAAAATCTCTAGGAGGTGATTCCTTGCCCCCTGTCAGTCCTATCCCGTATATTCCCCAGCGGATCACGGTCCACCTGGGCCCGCCGGATGCGTCGGCAGCCAATGTGACCGTATCTTTTGTCGATTATGTAAAGAATGTAGCATCCAGTGAGATATATCCTACCTGGGAGGAAAGCGCACTCCGGGCCAATATACTGGCTATTGTTTCTTTCGCCCTTAACCGGGTGTATACGGAGTTCTACCGCAGCCGGGGTTATGACTTTGACATCACCAGCTCAACTGCCTATGACCAGTTTTTTGTCAATGGCAGAAGCTTTTTTGAAAATGTCTCCCGGCTGGTGGATGAACTGTTTAACGATTATATCCGCCGCCAGGGTTTTGTAGAGCCACTGGCCGCGAAATTCTGCAACGGAACCACGGTGACCTGCGAAGGCCTGAGCCAGTGGGGAAGCCAGAACCTTGCCAGACAGGGATACAGCTCCAATCAGATTCTGCGAAGCTACTATGGAAACATTGAGATCGTGAATAACGCGCCGGTGCAGAATGTTTCGACTTCCTACCCCGGCCGTCCCATTCGACGGGGCTTTACCGGTCCCAGCGTGGTGGTGATACAGACCGAGTTGAATCGGATTTCCCAGAATTACCCGGCCATTCCCAAGATATCCACCGTGGACGGCATTTTCGGCGCCCAGACCGAGGCCGCGGTACGGAAATTCCAGGAGGTCTTTGGCTTGACAGTGGATGGGGTCGTTGGTCAGGCAACCTGGTATGCCCTTGTCCGGCTCTATACCGCGGTCGTGGGGCTGGGAGAGCTGCGCAGTCAGGGTGTCCGTTATTATGCAATCTCCTGGGCAAACTCCAGCCCGATCCAGATGGGTGACAGGGGAATCAAGGTGGAGCACCTGCAATACATGCTCAGCGTTCTGAGTGCCTATATTTCGGAGATTCCCCCTGTGACGATTGATGGTATTTTCGGTTCAGCCACCCGCAGCGCAGTGCTTGCGGCCCAGCGACGTTTTGGACTGCCCCAGACCGGTGTGGTGAACTTTGATACCTGGAATGAAATCTATGACCAGTTTTCCGGCATTGAGAATACCAGCTTCCGAAATCCGGAGGAATTCCCTTATACCTCCGCAGTCCTGGGGAATACCGTACCCCGGGCAAGGTATTCTCAAACGGGCACCATGACTCAGTTCCCGGGAAACAATCTTTCATCGGGGAATCAGGATCCGGTACGTCAGGAGGTGGTTAGATGAGGCCCCCGGAATCCTTCATCGGTCAACCGATCCGAAGCCTGCAGACCATGCTCCGGGTTCTTTCGGAGTGTGATGACAGCTATCTTTCGCTGGTGACCGACGGAATCTACGGCCCGGAAACCATGGCGGCTGTCACGAATTTTCAGCGGAAGCATGGCCTGCCCGCTACCGGTGTGACCAATCAGGCGACCTGGGAAGCGGTTGTTACGGAGTTCGAACCGGCCCTTGTGATCCAGGGACCCTCCCAGTTGCTGGAGGTGTGTCTGAACCCCGGTCAGGTGATCCGAAAAGGAGAGTCAGATCCTGTCCTGTATATTGTTCAGAGCATGCTTCTGGTGATGGCGCGGTTTTACGGAAGTATCGGCATACCAACACTTTCCGGTACTTTGGATGGGCCCACATATGATGCCCTGTGCTCATTCCAGCACCTTTCCGGGCTGCCCATGAGCGGCCACCTGAACAAAATTACGTGGAAACATCTTGCCCTTCAATACCCTCTTGCCGTCGATCTCATGAAACGGTCAAAAGATAGGTAATTGTTTCAAAATCATGAATTTTTGCAGATTCTACCAAGGGCACTTGATAAAGTCAAAAAAGGTGACTATAATAGTTCCTTAAGAAAACGCACCGGAGGACTGTAATGGATATCAGGAAGTGGAAAAAAGAAATTTTTACGATCCCAAATCTGCTGAGCCTGTTCCGGCTTGCGCTGATTCCTGTCTATGTGGTTATCTATCTCAACGCGAAGGAAAAATGGCAGTATATTACTGCCGGAGCCATCCTTGCGGTGTCTTGCCTGACGGACATGGTGGACGGGAAAATCGCCAGGCGGTACGGGATGATTTCCACGGTTGGCAAGGTCTTGGATCCGGTGGCGGATAAGGCAACCCAGTTTACCCTGACGCTGTGTTTGTCCATGCGGTATCCTGTGCTGCGGCCTGTGTTGGGGCTGTTTGTCATTAAGGAAGGCTTTCAGCTTGTTGCCGGTATTCTGGCTTTTCGGAATGGCAAAATGCTTCCCGGAGCCCTTATGGCAGGGAAGATTTGTACCACTGTTCTTTTTATCAGCCTGATTTTACTGGTTCTTTTCCCCGGGCTTCCGCATATCGCTGTGACGGTGATTGCCGCTGTGGACACGGTGTTTATGATTATCTCTCTGGTCAGCTATGTGCTTGCCTACTACGGGAAAAACACCAAGGTTGAAGACCTGAATAAACCAGAGTAAAAAACATTGGACGAACGGAAGTTCGTCCAATAAAAGGTATGAATTCTTCCGGGGATGAACCACCGTTCATCCCCGGATTATGTATGTTTTACGCGAATCGTCTTCCTGCCGGAGCAGAGTGTCACAAGTCCACCGTCGGCTTATCCGCAGAGATTTCCACGGCATCGGTTTCCTCCACTGCCCCGCGTTTGAATATAGTATAGCACACAGTCCCTGGCGGTTGGTGAAGAATCCTTGAACAATGCAAAAGAATTTCCGGGAAGGCTCGTATACAGCGTTTGCTCCAAATCAGGCAGGATACATGTTGCTGACCAGCAGCAGCACCGGCAACGCCAATGTGAAGATGCTGATAGCCCAGGCGTACATTGCCTTTCTGGAGAAGAACATCATGACAAGACATCCGGCTGTAATCCCCAGAGGTCCGATTACCGCCGCATAGCGGCTGATCTGCATGGCAAACTCTCCCGTAGTCTGCAGATTCACACCAACCTGTTCCGGCAGGTGGGACATGTTGTAGGCCGCGATTCGCAGCGCCATATAGGCCACCGGAGCGGCCATGAAAATCTTTCGCAGATGGTAGACCGTCATAATGATCTTTCCGAGGATCTGCTCGAATTTACGATAGCCAACAGCAAAGGAATTCCCGCTGGCCTCCTGCTTTTCTTCTTCAGAAGGAGCCGGTATCGGATTTTTATTACCCTTGAGTAAATGCATGCTTTCCCTCCATCGCAATAAAGTCCTCTTTATGTCTCTTTATTTGTGGTAAACTGCAAAACGTAAGCAAGGTGCGAAACAAACAGAACACATAAGGAGAGACGAATATGAAATACAAAATGAACCGGACAATGCCCAGAAACTGCCCCGCCTATCCCAATGCTGCCAGCAGCCGTTACTATTTCCACAAGGCGCTGGATGTGATGACAGCGATTCTGTCGGGCATGGGGCTGCTGGCTGCCATTGTATTTCTGGCGGCAGTTACCTGATCTCCCGGCGGTTTTCCTGATACAGCCAGTTCAGTCCTTTGAGAAGAAGATCCTTGTCATAGTGCATGGGTGTGCGGCACAGGGGAACAATAAACTTGGAAATACCGCCTGTGGCGATGACCGTGGCCTTTTGCCCCAGCTCCTCTTCCATTCTTTCAATCATCCCGTCCAGCATGCAGGCGCTGGCCAGCATGATTCCGCTGCGCATACATTCAATGGTGTTGCGGCCAATGGCGGCTTTGGGCTTGTCCAGCTGCAGGCCGGGAAGAAGAGCGGTCCGGTCGGTCAACGCGTCCAGAGAGATGCGAACACCGGGGCTGATGGAGCCGCCAATCAGCGCGCCGTTTTCATCCAGCACGGTGATTGTGGTAGCGGTGCCCATATCGATAACAATCAGCGGGGGCTTATGAAGCTTCAGGGCGGCAACGGCGCCGACAACCAGGTCCGCACCTGTCTGTGCCGGATTTTCGATCCGGATGTTCAGGCCGGTTTTCAGACCGGGACCAACCACCAGACAATTTTTACCGGTGAGCTTCAGAAGCGCGGTTTTAAAGGAGTTCAGAACCTGGGGCACCACGGAGGATACAATCGACCCTTCAATAGTATCCCGGCTTATGCGGTAAATATCCAGAATCATCAGAATATCGACACAATATTCATCCGAGGTTTTAGTGGAATCCGTCCGGAGCCGTGCCTCAAATACGATTGTATCGTCGTGAATACCGCCGATTACAATGTTTGAGTTTCCAATGTCAACTGCAAGAATCATTTCATGGCCTCCAAATCTTCCTTGCGCAGATTGCAGCATCTGAGGATTTTTCCGTTTTCAATTTCCATCCAACCGGCGCTGCCGCCGAAGCACCCAGCGCTGCCCGGGTTCAGTACCCAAAGTCCGTCCTCCTCCTGATGGCAGTCCGGAAAATGGGTGTGACCATAGAGCACGGCATCAACCTTGGCGCGCCTGGCCTCCCGAAGGAGCCGATAAGTGCTTTCCTTCACAAAGTACCGATGGCCATGGGTCAGCATCAGACGGGCTCCGGCAAGGTTCACAAGAATGGTATTCATCATATCCGGATCGCAGCGGCCCGAATCGCAGTTGCCCGGAACCTGATAAAAGGGGATCCCGGGGTACAGGCAGCTCAGGTCTTTGCCGTCTATGACATAATCGCCCAGATGGATCACAGCCTCCGGACGGCAGGCGTCCATGCATCGTTTCATAAAATTCGAATAGGAATGGGAATCGGATAAAACGAGAATTTTCATGTTTGTCGGTATTCCTTTTTTCGGGATAGAGAGATTATAGCATAGCAAAAGCGAAAATGCTACTGGTGCTGCTCAATTTTAAGGAAAAAACAAATAGCGGCCATGCGCCTTCCGGGAATGGATCGTAAAGCGAAAAGAAAACGGCGGATCCAACCTGGTCCGCCGCGTAAGGCAGCACCACTGGGTGGGAGTTGCCTTAAAAATCCTCATGCAGAATATTCTCGAAGAGACTTCCGGTTCGGCTCAGCGCGGAAAGATCGGAAAGCTCGTCGAAGCCGATTAAACGCGCGCCCATCTGCGCAAGCTCCTGGGAGGCTTGACTTCCGTCCCGGAAGCAGCACAGGGGAGTGTATCCATAACGAAGATTGGCAGTGGAGCCGTCCCAGGTGCCGCCCTTTCTGAAGCTGCACTGTGCGGCAATGGTAACCTCTCCCAAGGCGTGGATGACCCGGTTCCGGTGCAGAGCCCGGGAGGCCGAGAAGGGAGCGTCGTAGTCTTCTTCACTGATATACAGGACTCCGGACTGTTCATGCTTGGTATGGAGCTCGTCCGCGATTACGCAGATCACCTGACCGCCGGCGGCAAGACAGGCGTTTTGCCCAACCGTGTCCGCGCCTCTTGCATTGCCGGAAACCAAGGCAAGCCCCTGCTTTGCGGCCTGGATGCCCGTTTGGGCAGCAAACTCCCGGTTTTGCGGCTGCAGCTCCCGGCTGCCCACCAGGGCGGCCGAGAGAACTTTCAGCAAAGAGGGGTCTCCCTTCAGCCACAGACAGCCGGGGCTTTCGGGGCCAAGGCGGTGGCGAATCCGGGCAGGATAGCGGGGATCGGACCGGGTGATGGGGACACATCCCAGCCGCCGGGCTCGGTGCAGATACCACGCAAGCAATTCGGTATCGCCGAGCAGTGTGACAATGCGCTCCGAAAGCTCCCAGTCCAGCCCCAGCGCGATAAGGTGCCTGGGCTCCAGCTCGCAGTCATCCCCTGGTGGGGAGGCCTGTGTCATCCGTTTTGTCAGAAGCCGAAGCTGGGGTGGGGTAAGAGGGCGGCGGTCCGGATTCCCCAGGTGGCTGGTAAGCAGGAGAAAGCCCTGCTCTGTCAGCTTCAACGGAATCGCCTCTTGGGAGCCGGCGCGGGCTTTACTTCCTCTGCAGTCAGGACTCCTTCGGGAGAAAGGACCATGGGTTTTACGGAATAGTTGGAGAATTTAGCAATTTCGTCCAGCTTTGCCTTTTCGGGGAAGTTGCTCACAAGGCTCCACGCAGCACCTTTCTTCCTGGCCCGGCCGGTGCGCCCGATACGATGAATATAGTATTCATTTTCTTCAGGAATGTCGTAGTTGATGACGCAGTCCACATCATAAACATCGATACCCCGGGAGGCGACATCCGTTGCAACAAGAACGGAAAGTTTTCCGGCTTTATAGCGCTGCATGGTTTTCTCCCGCAGACTCTGCTTGATGTCGCCGTGGAGGCACTCACAATCAAGGCCTGCCCTCTGCAGCTCATCCGACAGCCGCTGACACATGTGCTTGGTGTTGCAGAAAATCATGATCCGCTCATAGCCCTGACTGCGGATCAGCCGGAGGGTGGTTTCCGCTTTTTCCAGGGGAGTACAGCTCAGGCTGTACTGGTCGATGTCGGGACGGTCCTCCTGCTTGGGCTCCACAGTGATCTCCACCTCGTCCCGCTGATACATCCAGGAAACGGTCATGACCTCCTGAGAGATGGTTGCCGAGAACAGACCCAGGTTTTTCCGGTTCTTCACCTTGTCAATGATTCGGGTGACATCCTTGAAAAAGCCCATATCCAGCATCCGGTCCGCTTCATCCAAAACGACAGTCTGGATTTTATCCAGACGAATGGTCTTCCGGTTGTAGTGATCCATCAGCCGGCCAGGGGTGGCGACCACCAGCTGGGGTTTCTTCTGAAGCTGCTGAATCTGCCCGCCGATTCCCGCGCCGCCGTAGAGAACCGCCACCCGAATGCCCTGGTAATAGGTCAGAAGTCCCCGCAGCTCATCACCGATCTGAATGGCAAGCTCCCGGGTGGGGGCGAGGATCAGCCCCTGGACCTCAGAAGATTCCGCGTCGATGTGTTCAATCATGGGGATTCCGAAAGCAAAGGTTTTTCCTGTACCGGTGGGAGCCTTCGCAATCACATCCCGCCACTGCATAAAATAGGGTATGGCCTCTGCCTGAATGGTGGTAGGATAGCCGAGGCCCTTTTTTTCGAGGGCTTTCAGCATTTCCGGGGAAAGCCCCAGACTTTCAAAGCTAATATTGTTTTCTTCCATTTTCTTTTTCCTTTATGACTGTGCAATTTTGATAAGGGATGGGTTATTTTTAGTATTTTATCATTTCTTTCCCTTTTTTGCAATGGGGAACCTTGTTTTTTCCGGGAAAAGGAAGAAGAAAAGAGAAAATTAAAAAATCTGCTTTCTGATACAGTGGACAAACGGCAGGAAATGTGGTATATTTTACGAAATGATACCGTGCCCTGCTGGGCGCTGTATGATTGTATGCGGAAGGATACAGAAAAATGGGCAAGCTAATTGTAATTGAGGGTACGGACGGCTCCGGCAAATCCACCCAGTTCCGTCTTTTGACCCAGGCGCTGGAAAAGGACGGCCGTCCTTTTCGGAAGATCGTGTTTCCTCAGTATTCCGAGCCAAGCTCCGCGCTGATCCGGATGTATCTGGGCGGAGAATTCGGTTCGGATCCGGGTGATGTGGGTGCCTATGCGGCGTCTTCTTTTTATGCGGTGGACCGCTATGCCTCCTATAAAAAGGTTTGGGGGCAGTGGTACGAATCCGGCGGTCTTGTGGTAGCGGACCGGTATACTACCTCCAATGCGGTGCATCAGGCATCCAAAGAGCCGGAGAACACCCGGGAGGCGTTTCTCAAATGGCTGTATGAATATGAATATGACCACCTTGGGCTCCCCAAGCCGGATCTGGTACTGTACCTGGACGTGCCGACGGATTTTACGGAGACACTTTTGCGTGGCCGGGAACAGGCAACCCATACGAAGGCCGATATTCATGAGGCAAATACCGAATATCTGGCAACCTGCCGCCGAATGGGAAAAGCCGCCGCGGCCTACTACGGCTGGACGGTGGTGGACTGTGTACGGGACGGTGCCATGCGGTCTATGGAGGATATTCACGGAGAAATTTACCGCCACGTGGCGGCTTGTTTGGAGGATTAATTATGGTTTACATGCTTCTTGGAACAGGCTTTGAGGAAACGGAAGCCATTGCGCCCCTGGACCTTCTGCGCCGGGCTGATGTTCAGGTCCTGACAGTTGGTGTGGAAGGACGGCAGGTTCGCGGCAGCCACGGTATTGTCGTGGAGGCGGATATTACGCTGCCCGAAATGGATCTGACGGACCTGGAAATGATTATCCTGCCCGGCGGCATGGGCGGTGTTACGACGGTAAGGGGAAGCCAGCCGGCCATGGATGCGCTGCGCTTTGCCTGGGAGAACGGGAAATATGTAGCAGCGATCTGTGCCGGTCCTACGGTTCTTGCCGATATGGGGATTCCCGACGGGAAGAACGCAACCTGCTATCCGGGACTGGAGGGGAAGATGGGCTCTGCCCATATGGTGCCCGGCGTTCCGGCAGTACGGGACGGAATGCTGATTACCGGCACTGCCGCCGGCTGCTCTGTCCCCTTTGGCCTTGCGCTTGTGGCTGCGCTGAAGGGGCAGGAGACGGCAGACAAGGTTGCCGAAGAGTTCGTTATTCGCTGACAGGAGGAACACTGTATGAAGGAATATCCCATTCCCAACCCGGAGGAGGATACGCCCGCCGGGTCCGGTTATCCGGACACCCCGGAGGAAAACTCCCCGGCACAGATACCGGCGGAAGGGATGGACGTATTTCCGGAGGGGGAAAGCCCTGCTGAACCCGGGTTTTCCAGTGATGAAAGACTGGTCAGTCCGGAACTGTCCGATCATATTTCCCGGGATGAAGATGCCTATGGATTTCATGGCATGCCGGAACCCGGAGAAATCAACCAGCCCTTTGATTTGAGTGTTCTGGATGACCCGGAACTGGATGACCCGGAGGAAAATGATGCGTATTTCTCCTATTCCCCTCCTGCGGAGTATGAGGGGGGGGAGAAGCTTCCCGGGGATTTCCTGGCGGAAGCAGAAGCGGATATTCAGCCGGACAGGTCAGAAACAGATCCGGAGGACGACTATCGGGAAGTGGATGACGAAGAATTCCAGGCGCTTCTGGATTCCCAGCCTGAGCAGGAGCCCATTCCGGCCCATGACCGGCCTGCAAGAAAGGGACGGCCCCGCCGGAAAAAAGGAGAGGGCCTTTTTGGCATCCCGAATATTCTTGTGACGCTGGTTTGGGCTGCTATTGTCCTTGCCATCGGTGTGACTCTGGGACGAATGCTCTGGGTCTGCGCGACGGATGTTCTGGCCTTCGGTCGTGAGGACAAGGTCGTTACCATTACGGTATACGAGTCAGATACCATTGACCAGGTTACCGACAAGCTCTATGAGGGTGGATTGATCCGCTATCCGGGCCTCTTTAAGCTTTATTCCAGCTTCGCGGTGGATGAAGGGGAGATTCGCCCCGGCATCTGGGATCTCAATACCCGATATGACTACCATGCGTTGGTAAAAATGATGTCGCCCAGTTCTACCCGGGCGGTTGTGAAGCTGACTATCCCGGAGGGCTACACCTGCCGGCAGATTTTCCAGCTTATGGAGGAGAATAAGGTCTGTACCGTTATGGACATCGGTTCCTACGCCGCCTCCGGAGAGCTGAAGGACTATTGGTTCCTGGATGGGGTTGCCCGGGGGGACTTTTACAGTCTGGAGGGGTATCTTTTCCCGGATACCTATGAATTCTACAAGAATGATTCTCCTAAAAATGTTCTGGAAAAGATGCTGGACAACTTCGATGCCCGGTTTAGCCAGGAAATGCGGGATCAGCTTCCCGCTTTGAATGAGCACATTTCCGACCTGATGCGCATGGACGGCAGGAGTGAAGAGTATATCGCCGCGCATCAGCTTTCTATGAATGACCTGGTGATCGTCGCGTCCATGATCGAAAAGGAAACCTCCGGTAATAAGGAAAGCCCCACCATCGCTTCCGTCATTTATAACCGTCTGTTCAACTGGGGCGATACCCCGGCTTATCTGAACATTGACGCTTCCATTGTGTACGCGTTGGATGGCAAGACGGACCTGACCGCCGAGGACCTGAAGGTTGACAGCCCCTATAACACCTACTATCACTCAGGACTGACACCGACTCCGATCTCCAACCCCGGTCTTGCCAGCCTGCAGGCGGCACTGAATCCGGCAAGTACCAAGTATTATTACTACGTTTTGGATCCCATGGCAGGAAGCCATATCTTCTCCACAACTCTGGAGGAGCATGAGGCAAACCGTGCGGCGCTGGCGAAGGCCAACGCTGCTGGCTGATATGGGGACGCTGGAACTGCTCAGCCCCGCGGGGGATGCTGAGCAGCTGAAAATGTCCGTACTGTACGGTGCGGACGCGGTATATCTGGCGGGTACGGACTTTGGTATGCGGTCCTTCGCGGGAAATTTCTCCCCGGAGGCCCTTCCCAAGGCGGTAACGTTTGCCCATGACCATGGGGTAAAGGTACACGTCACGGTAAATACCATGCCCCGCAATGATGAGGTCGCCCGACTGCCGGAGTACCTGGAACGGTTGGATGACGCCGGGGTGGATGCCCTGATTCTTGCGGACCTGGGGGCCTTTACCCTGGCCGGGCGGTACGCCCCCCACTGCCAGCGGCATATCTCCACCCAGCAGTCCGTAGCTAACTACGAATGCGCCCAGGCCTGGTATGACCTGGGCGCCAGTCGGGTAGTTCTTGCCCGGGAGGTTAGCCTGCCGGAGATCCGCACCATTCGGGAGAAAACCTCCAGGGAACTGGAGCTGGAAACCTTTGGCCACGGTGCCATGTGCGTCAGCTATTCCGGCCGGTGCCTGCTCAGCAACTACATGACCGGGCGGGACTCCAACCGGGGCGCCTGTGCCCAGCCCTGCCGGTATAAGTACGCCTTGATGGAGGAAAAGCGCCCCGGGGAGTATTTTCCCATTTTCGAGGACGAGAAGGGAAGCTATATCCTCAACTCCCGGGATATGTGCATGATTGACCATCTGGGTGAGCTGATGGATGCCGGCGTGGACTGCATTAAGCTGGAGGGCCGGGCAAAATCCGGGTATTACGCGGCTATTGTCACCGGCGCCTACCGGCACTGCATTGATGCCGTGTCCGCGGGGCTTCCCCTGGACGCAAGATGGCGGGATGAGGTGGAGCACGTTTCCCACCGGGTCTATTCCACAGGATTCTATTTTGGTTATCCGGGGCAGTATACCCAGGATTCCCGGTATATCCGCCAGTGGCAGATCGCGGCCATTGTGGAGGAGTGTGACCCGAGCGGCCTTGCCCGCTGCTCTCTGCGCAACAAATTCCGCCTTGGTGATACTCTGGAAGCCGTTGGACCGGATATGCCGCCCTTTGAATTTACGGTGGAGTCAATGACGGACGGGGATGGAGCGCCTTTGGAGGAGCCCCGTACCCCCCAGTCTGTTTTCTTCCTTCAGCTTCCAAAACAGGTTCCCCCGTGTTCCATTCTTCGCCGCAGTGTGGAGCTTTCCGGAAAATAGCCTTTTTAATGGGCCGTTGTGTTACAAAAACAGATAAATGACAAGCGTCAGCAATGCGCTGTTTTTTCCCTCCTCGTTATCCGCACACATAAGAAGCAGCAGAAGGATCACGATAATATCCTCCGTACACAGATCCTTTGGCAGTAGCTGACGCAAGAATGAACCAATTCCACCGTCCTTCCTGGTCCCGCT
>CAMEIK010000004.1 GCA_945918315.1 uncultured Clostridia bacterium | reverse complement strand
CTACCATACAGGCAAAACACGCATTTGTCAAGCTTTATTCGTCTCCGCCTCGGGCTCCTCCCGCCGGATTTCCCGCCGGATTCTGACAATCACGGGTACCGCCACCACAATTGCCGATACGCCGGCGCAGATGTTACTCACCATCATGGTAACACCTACCGCCTCCGGGCCCATTTCCGAAAACCGCTGAAGAAACCACAATACGGGCACCCGGAACAGAAAAACCCGGGAAACATTCAATAGCAGGGTCAGCTTCGTATACCCATAGCCCAGAAGCAGGGCAAGCGTGGCGGAGTTAATACCCAAGGTAATATAGCCCAGCATTTCCCACCGGTGGATGGAGACAATCATTTCACAGAACACCGGGTCAAAATGGTCCTTGGACCGGGCAAACACCCCCGCCAGCCAGGGAAGCCCCGCTGAAACCAGTCCCAGCCCCAGCAGGCCAATCATCACATCCACTGCAATCAGCCAAACATACATTTCCAGCGTTCTGCGGTATTTTCCGGCGCCCCGGTTCTGGCTGATCAGAGCCGAAGCCCCATCCAGCATACCGGAATGCCAGCTGGTGGTCAGACCGCCGATATTGTTGGAAACCCCCAGCGCCCCCACCGTCAGAGCGCCGTACATACCGGACATGGAGTTGATGATGACCTTACCGGCGGCAAACAGCATTTTCTCCGCCGCGACAGGATAGGAAAGGTTCAACATGGGCATCACCGTGTCCGATTTCAGGGAAATATTCCGTCGTGAAAACCGGAACGCCCCCTCGTCCCGGACCATAGAGAAAACCGCGTACACCAGGAGCACACTCTGACTCACCAAGGTCGCCACGGCGATCATAATCACGCCGCTTCCCAGAACAAAAACAAACAGTGCCGAAAGCCCCAGCTTCACCAGTATGATAGCAAGATTCAGTACCAGGATTCTCTTCGCGTGGCCCCGGCTGCGTTCTATGGCAATATAAACCGTATTGAAGAAGCTGATAACCAGGGTTACGATCTCCACCCGAAAGTACCCGGCCCCGGTTGCGATCAGGTCCTCCGGCGTATTCAGCAGCCGGAGGAACGGCTCCGCAAAGGGAATCAGCACCACGATCACCAGCGCACCGATGGCCACCGCCAGGGTATACAGGGTTGCCACCCGTTTGCGGACCGTTTCATAATCGCCACGGCCGTAGGCTTCGGAAATTTTGATATTGCCGCCCACGGCAAGGCCGGAACCGATGGCTGTGATCATCAGCGTAATCTGAGCAAGACAGCTCACCGCCGAAACCGCGTCCGCACTGATTTTCGCCGCCAGCAGCGCGTCCAGCACCTTGAATACCTGCTGCATCGCCTGATAGAGGGCCAGGGGCGCGCACACGGACATCAGCACCCGCACAGGGGCGGCGTTCAGTGCGTATTCCCGAAAGGATTCATCCTGCTTTGATACGTTTCGTGCCATTGTGTTTCCTCTCCGCGGCAGATAGCCGCAAAAATCAAGTCCGCCCGGGATTGAACCCAAGCCCATTCTCTGGTATAATACTTTTCAAACGCTGTGAAAAATGGAGGGTATTCTATGAAAATCATCAAAATTGCCTATATCGGCGGCGGGTCCAGGCTGTGGGCCCAATCCTTTATGCGGGACCTGGCCCTGGCTGAAGGAATCGGCGGTGAGGTGGCCCTTTACGACATAGACATTCCCGCCGCCCGACGGAATCAGCAGATCGCCTGCCGGCTCCAGGCCCTCCCCCAGGCAGTTTCCCGGTTCACCTACACCGTGGCCACCTCTCTGGACCAGGCCCTTATCGGTGCGGATTTCGTCCTCATTTCCATTCTCCCGGGTACCTTCCGGGAAATGGACTCCGATGTTCACGCCCCGGAAAGCTTCGGGATCTATCAAAGCGTGGGGGACACCGTGGGCCCCGGCGGTGTTCTCCGGGCCATGCGCACCGTCCCCATTTATGAGGGCTTTGCCCGGGCAATCCGGCGCTGCTGTCCGGAGGCCTGGGTTCTCAACCTGACGAACCCCATGAGCGCCTGCGTAAAAGCGCTTTATGACACCTTTCCCAGGATCAAAGCCTTCGGCTGCTGCCACGAGGTGTTTCATACCCAGGATTTTCTTTGCTGTGTCCTCAGGGAAATGACCGGCGTTCAGGCCCAAAGGCGGGATATTTACACGGACGCCTCCGGCATCAATCACTTCACCTGGATGACGGAGGCAAGGTATCAGGAGTATGACCTGTTATCTCTGCTCCCCGGCTTTATGGAGAAATACTTTGAAACGGGTTACTATGAGCACGGCCCCGCCGATCAGTGGGAGCATGACTATTTTGCCTACGGAAACCGGGTAAAAATGGACCTTTTCCGGCGCTACGGCGCTTTGGCGGCAGCGGGTGACCGTCACCTGGCGGAATTTCTTCCCGGAGCATGGTACTTAGCCTCCCCCGAAACGGCTCACAGCTGGCACTTCTCCCTGACGCCCGTTTCCTACCGAGAGCAGAATCAGGCAAAAAAGGAAGCGGAGGCCGCCGCCATGGCATCCGGCGCGGTTCCCGTTACCCTTGCCCCCTCCGGTGAGGAGCTGGTCCGGCTGCTGAGAGCCCTGTGTGGGCTGGATATGGTGGTTTCCAATGTGAACCTGCCCAACGCCGGGCAGATGCCGGGCCTGCCCCTGGGGAGTATTGTGGAGACCAACTGCGTCTTCACCAACGGATTGGTAAAGCCCGTAGTGGCAAAACCCTTACCCGCCGGCGCTCTGGCCCTGGTTCAGCGGAACTGCGCGAACATTGACCTTCTGTGCGATTCCATCAAACAGCGGGATCTGAACGGCATCTTTGCCGCCTTTGCGGCACAGCCTCTGTGCGACGGTCTTTCCCTCAGGGATGCCCGGACCCTGTTTGATACCATGTGCCGGAATACGGAAGCCTGTCTGGCTCCCTATTTCCATTGATTCCCGCAAAATCCCGGACCGCCGGAAGACGGTCCGGGATTTTATTACGGAGCCGCCGGTGTTTTCATCGGTTGATCAGCTCCGTATAGCACATCAGGAAGGGAGCCAGGCCCTTGGCATCGTTCTCCACCACGGGCTCGGAAATGTAGTATTCGTAGGTTCCGTCCCGGCGGCGGTTATTCTCGGGACCCAGACCGGCAACCAGGCAGATGCCGCCTAAATTCAGCTTTCCGTCCCGCTCTGTCAGGTAGGTATCGCAGATGCTTTGGAAGATCCCGGCGCCCACCTCGGCATAGCGCTTATCCAGGATGCCGAGCCTTGCCCCTTTCAGGAAGAAGTAAGCCGCCATGGCAGAGCCGGAGGTCTCCGGGTAGTTTCCTTCCCTCCCGGGTTGGTCAGGCACCTGCCAGAGCATTCCCACACTTTTGTCCACATACCGCTCCATGGACTGAGCCAATTCTCCGGCAATGCCGGTCATTTCCTCCCGGAAAGCATCATGCCCCGGAGCAAGGTACCCGATGACATCCACAAGCGCGGCGGAGAACCAACCCAGGGAGCGGAGCCAGGGATTCCGGCTTCTTCCGTCAGGTTCGCACCAGAAGGCTTTCCCGCTGGAATCCCAGCCGTGGCGATAAAGGCCCGTAGCCGGGTCGTACATTTTCTCACGAACGGTGCGGAACTGGCGGAGAATATCCTCGTAGCCCCTGCAATCCTCAAACTCCGTGGTATAACGGGTATAAAAAACCTGGGCCATGTACAGGCCGTCCAGCCACACCTGATTGGGGTAAATTGCCTTGTGCCAGAAGCTGCCCTCCTTCGTCCGGGGCTGGCGGAGGACCTGCCCGTGGAGGGTCTCAATGGCTTTCCGGTACTTTTCCTTTCCGGTGGCTGCCCACACATCAAACAGAGGCCGACCCTCGCACAGGTTATCCAGGTTATAGTCCTCCTCCCGGTATCCCAGGAGGGAGCCGTCCTCCCGGACGTAGTAGTCCAGGAAGGCTTCCGCAAACGTAAAATACTTTGCTTCCCCTGTGATCCGGTGGAGATTCAACAGCGCAATCATCATGCAGCCGTCAATATAGTTCCAGCCGTTGATCTTTCCCTGCCGGATTTTTTCGATGTTCCAAAGGGGCCTGTCCGGCGTGGAGCCACCAAGGATCTGGGCCACATATTGTTCAATCAAATTCACAGGCGAACAACCTCCTCCGCGTGAATTGCCGTGATCTCGTCCCCGACCTGGCCTTCCATGGTCATATTCTTGATACAGACCTTTCGCACACCGTTAAAGTACAGGCCCCGTTTGCATTCCTCGTTGATGTAGCTCATCATAGCCGGGTGGCCGGAGGACGCATCGACTTTAAAGGTGAAGCTGACATGATCGATGGTAACGGAGCCAATGGGCATTTCCGGCAGGCCGTAGAAATAGCCCGCGGCCCATTCGCAGTCCCGGCACTCCATATCCCGGAAGGTAAAGGAACCAAGATAGGGTGTCCGCTCATCAACAGGCAGCGTTTCCTTGCTCCAGACATACTCGGTCTTCCCGTCCGGGTCACAGAAATAGAACATGTTGATGACCAGAGGACACATCACATTGTCCATACGGATATTGGAAAACTCCACGCCGTCCACCACACAGGTATTGCCCCGGCCCCGTCGGGTCTTGATGCGCATACCCCGGTCCGTGTGGGAAAAGAGGCACTGGCTCACCGTCAGCTCCCGGATGCCGCCGGACATCTCACTGCCCAGCACCACCGCCCCATGGGCATATTCCATCAGGCAGTTCCGGATCACATGGCGGATGGCCGGGGTTTTATACCGGGCACCCATATACATCTTCCCGGACTTAATGGCAATGGCATCGTCCCCCACGGAAAACCGAACGCCGATATAATTGACGCCGTCGCAGGATTCGGGGTCCGTGCCGTCGGTATTGGGACTGTCCTTGGGAGCTTCCACCGCCATATCATAAAAGCTGATTCCTTTGGAAAAGAAAGGATGGAAATGCCAGGACGGAGAGTTTTTCCCCAGAATGCCATGGAAGGTCACATTCTCGCAGTGATTCAGGAATACCAGCTTGGGTCTTCCGATGGGCCGGGTCTTCACATCCTGCCACCAGGTAGAATTCTGGGCATTGCCATCGATCACACCACGGCCCACAATATGGATATTTTTCCCGTAAAAGCCGCTGAGAATGCTCTGCCGGCAGGAACGGGGGGTTCCCTCCCAGCTGCTGACCTGGACCTCTCTGCCGGACTCCTTATCACCAATTTCACCGGGGAGGATCGGGTAGTGCTCCTCGTCGGTATCTGCCAGCAGTACCGCGCCTTCGGCAAGCTCCAGTGTCAGCTCGGAACGGAGCATGAGCGGTCGGATGACGTAGGTGCCCGCCGGAATCCGCACACGGCCTCCCGCGGGGCAGGTATGGATGGCCGACTGAATTGCGGTCGTATCATCGTGAACGCCGTCGCCTGCCGCGCCGTATTCGCGCACATTGACGCAGGCGGTCTCACCCAGGGTATGGACCGTAACCGTCACAGCTCCCACCCGGACAGAATAGTGCGTGTCCGGAGTCAGGTCAAACAGAGAAAACACATTGGTGCGCACACCCGGAAGGGCCAACGCGCCGTTCACATACACATCATAGGGGGCTTCCGCGTAATAGGGAGCGGAATTTTCCAGCTCAAAACAGGCGGAAACAGAAGATACATACAGACAGTGAAATTGCATACCGCAGACCTCTCTTTGTGGCTGCCTCTGAAAACTGTTTTTTGCGGTTTTGGGCAAGTGATTTTGTTCTAAAATTTCGGAATACTTTGTGTATTGCGGGATTTTCAAAGCGCTTTGCTGGAACAAAAGATCCGTCCAAAACCCAAAAGGACAGTTTTTAGAGGTGCCCTTTTATAAGGAAAACTGCCTCCCAAAATCCCGGTCAGCAGTTTTCAAAGTTTCTTATTCACCGCCGGCGGATAACCTGCTCGGTTTCGGCATCAAACAGATACACCCGTTCATAAGGAACGGAGAAGGTAATATCCTGATCAATTTCCGGGGTGTCGTGGGGATCAATCTTGAGAATGGCTCGGTCTTCCCCGGCAACCACATAGACATTGGAGTTATCCCCCAGCATTTCCGTCAGCTCCACCCGGCAGTCCATCCGGCAGGAATTCTCCCGGGTTCCCAGCTCCACAGCCTCAGGACGGAAACCGAAAATGATCTTCTTTCCCTCCCATTTTTCCCGTTCCTCTCCAAGGACGGGGGTGAGGTCCACCCGGCTGGCGCCGAAGGAAATCCCGCCGTTTTCCACCTGACCCCGGACGAAATTCATGGGCGGCTCGCCGATGAAGCCGGCAACAAATACATTCACGGGATCGAAGTACAGCTCGTAGGGGGTACCGATCTGCTGCACATAGCCGTCCTTCATAACAACGATCCGGTCCGCCAGCGTCATGGCCTCGGTCTGGTCGTGGGTCACATAGATGGTCGTCGCCCCGGTTTCCCGGTGAATCTGGGCAATCTCCGCTCGCATGGTAACCCGCTGCTTGGCATCCAGGTTACTCAGAGGTTCGTCCATCAGGAAGATCCCCACCTTCCGGATAATGGAGCGGCCAATTGCAACACGCTGCCGCTGGCCGCCGGACAGCTCCCGGGGAAGACGGTCCAGATACTCGGTCAGGCCCAGAATCTTCGCGGTCTTCATGACCCGCTTTTCAATCACATCATCGTCCACACCCTGAAGTGTCAGGCCAAAGGCAATGTTGTCAAAGACAGTCATCTGGGGGTACAGGGCATAGCTCTGGAACACCATGGCTACCTCCCGCTCCCGGGGACCCAGCTCGTTGACCCGCTTCCCGTCGATCAGGAAGTCACCGCTGGAAATCTCCTCCAGACCGGCAATCATGCGCAGGGTAGTGGATTTTCCGCAGCCGGACGGACCGACAAATACAATGAACTCCCCTCTGTCAATGGTCAGATTGAAATCATGGACGGCATGAAATCCATTGGGATAGATTTTGTTGATATTTTTCAGTTCCAGGGTTGACATGGCGTTCCCTCCTACACGTTTTATGGGCGCCGGAAATGCGCGGCCAGGAAATTCTTCCCGGCAGTCAGCAGCAAGTCACAGACCAGATAAAATACGCCGAACAGAATCGGTTCTACTCCCAGGAAAACCGTATCCTCCGATGCCCCCGTAATCGCGATCAGGGCCATATTGATACCCGTATAGATACAGAATACAAGAAACATCAGCAGGAAAGCGTAGAAAATGTTCAGGAAAAAGGTGATAAACCGCTTTTTCGGGAACATCATCCAACCGTCATTCCCGCACTCAGCAGGGGCAAAAAAGCGAATCGCGTTATTGGTCAGCAGATCCGTTACCATTCCCAGCACAATGGCGGTGACAAACATCAAATCCAGCATATCGGCAACATAGCCGCCGAGGCCCCAGAAAAAGAAGTAACACACCGCCGCGGGGAACCAGAACTTGATGAAGCACACCTTCAGCCAGTTGGGGATCCCGCTCTTTTTCCGCGCGCCGTACCGTTCCAGCTCCTCCTCGGAAACCTCAGGAGAATTGGATTCATCGGCATTTACCAAATCGTCCACCGCTTTGGTTTTCAGGTCATAATAATCTTCCGCGGCAGGGGCTTGGGAAGGGCCCGGGCGTTTTTTCTTTGCCATAATCAGTCTTCTCCGGAAATGTCAATCGCTTCCATACTGCCGATCTCCTCCACCTCAATACTGGTACGGATTTTCCGGATCAGCCTGGAATAGACAGGAAGCAAAACGATGAGGGCAACGCTGATACCCAGCAGAATCATATGTATCTGCAGGTAATACTGGGCATAGGCAATATAGGCGGTGCTCTGGGTGACCACAATGGGATTTTCCGGGCGGAAAACCGCGGTTGTAATCGCGTTGATATACATAATGTCCGCCGCGAAAATAATGGCAATCATCACAAACATCAGGACCAGCATGGGCTTATTCACCGGTTTGCGGTGAGGGAACGCGTTCCCAAAGCACACCAGAGACAGAATGGAAAGCAGCATAATCGCAAAGCCGCACAGGCCCATGTTCGGTCCCTGAATCTTTGCCGTGGTATTGGAGATGGTTGTCAGATGCAGGGAATAGTAGAGAAACGTGATCACCAGCATGACCATGGGAATCATGTGGGGCTTATGCTTCAGCGTAACAATCGTCTTTCGGATGGACTCCTTCAGCCGGGCTCCGAAACTCAGCTTTTTCTTTTCCATATTCGGCCCCCCTCAGCGAATGGCGTTCGTAGTCTCTTTGTCGAAAAGATGGATCCGTTTGAAGCAGACCTGGATCCGGTCGCCGTGCCGGTAATTCTTCCAGCCCTTGAGCTTGGCGGACAGCTTGATACCGGAGGGACCGCCGATATTGCCGTATACCAGCGTGTTCATTCCCAGGTTCTCGTTGACGGACACGGTCAAGGGAATACCCGCGCCCTCCTCCACATCCTCGGGCCGTACGCCCAGGATGACCGGTTTTCCCTGATAGCTCTCCAGCAGGCGCTTCTGCTCCGGATTCAGAGATACCCGGAAATCCTTCCCAACCAGCTCGCCATGGTCCACTTCCACATCCAGAAGGTTCATGGGCGGCAGTCCGATAAAGCTGGCAACAAAGACATTGTTGGGGCTGTCATAGAGCTCCAGGGGAGTGCCCACCTGCTGCACATGGCCCATGGACATACAGACGATCCGGTCCGCCAGCGTCAGGGCCTCGGTCTGGTCGTGGGTAACATAGAGCATGGTGGCGTTCAGACGCTTATGCAGCAGCAGAATCTCCCGGCGGGTCGCGCCGCGAAGCTTGGCATCCAGGTTGGAAAGGGGCTCATCAAACAGGAACACCTTGGGGTTGCGGACAATGGATCGTCCCATAGCCACCCGCTGCCGCTGACCGCCGGATAGCTGGGCGGGCTTCTTGTTGAGCTGGGAGGTCAGGCCCAGAATCTCCGCCGCCGCCATAACCTTTTTGTGGATGACATTGGGGTTTTCCTTCCGCAGGGTCAGAGAGAAAGCCATATTTTCATAAACCGTCATATGGCCGTAAAGGGCATAGTTCTGGAACACCATTGCCATATCCCGGTCCTTGGCAGGGACCCGGGTGATGTCTTTTCCGTCCAGAAGCAAGTGGCCGGCGGAAATATCCTCAAGGCCCGCAACCATTCGCAGGGTGGTAGACTTTCCGCAGCCGGAGGGGCCAACCAGAACGATCAGCTCGCCGTCCTTTACATCCAGGTTGAAATCAAATACAGCCTGGACCTTATTGTCATAAATCTTATCGATATGCTGTAAGCTCAGCTCTGCCATTTTGCTGCCTCCCCCCTTACACGCAAACGCCGGAATCTGCCAGGGTCTTCCTATGCGCCTCCAGAGCGGTGCATTTTACCAGATTCACCACCGCGGATGCCATCAGGCAAACCGCCGAAATGGTCAGGCAGGCAACGACCCACAGAAACTGACCATTCCCCATCACGGCAATTTCCACGCCGCCGGAGGAAATGACCGCGCTATGGGCACGCAAAGGCAGAATAAAAATCCGCAGAATCTGTCCGGCACCGAGGGCAAAGAGCAGCCAGGAATAGGGTTTCTTGTAATTTTTAACTCCCTCAGAGGCCAAAAACGCAGCCAGCATAAAGACCAGGTTATAAATGACAGAAATACCGATCAGGTAGTTATAGTAGAAGGTTCCTACATCCGATTGGTAAATCTTCAAAAAGTAGAATACGTCAAAAATGATCGCCGCGATGGCCAGATTCGAAGACAGACTGTTCTTCGTGAACCGCATTCTGTCCGTCCGAATCAAACGATCTTCGGTCATTACGCTTCGCCTCCTCTTATTTTGGACCTCCCACTCCGAGATAAAAACTGATCTGTCGGGGTGGAAACACATACGCTTTCAGCGCTTATCTCGAAATGGGAATTCCGGTAATCCCGGTCGTCCCGCAAGTTATTATTTCCCACTGAGCAGAGCGTCTTCCTGTTTCATCAGGCTTACCTTCCAGAAAAGGTTCCCGATCATTGCTGCCGCCGTGAGAATCAGGACACCAAACAGGACATAATGCACATCAAACCAGAAGGTGGACTCGGTATACAGGGTCTTCCACATATCCGCATGGGCCCGCAGCGCCTCAAAGTCCACCTGCAAAAACTGGCCCTTGAAATAGTTGATCTGAAAATGGCCCCAGACGGATACAACCAGCGCGGCAGCGGACCAAAGCCCCACGGACAGGAAGTTCCCCACATAATACTTCCGACGGACATGGGTGTTGGTCAGAAACAGCAGCACGGACAGCAGAATGAGGCCCAGTCCGGAGAGCATCAGCATCTGGGTAAAGCCCTGCATGGTGTAGTACACAATGGAGCCGGGGACGCTGGTTTTGGTCAGGTCGTTGGGATTGCGCATGGTCATATACAGGGAATCATACAGATCCGTCATGATACCCAGAGAATAGATGAAGACCGCGGCACTGACCGCGATGGCCAGGAAGCACAGGATCTTTTCTACACGCATTTGCCGTTTATACATAGCGACCTCCCAATCCGCCCGGGCCGTCCGCTTCCGGGGTATTTCCCCGGAAGCGGCGGCAGGGCCTTACGTTCCCGCCCCCCGTGGGGGGCGGATCAATATTTGATGAATGTTACTGAATGGTTGCGTAGAAGTCCAGAGCCCGGGCCCAGGCATCGTTCTGCAGCTGCAGGTACTGGGCGCCGCTCCAATCGGAGGACACAACACCGGCGGCAGTGGCAGCATCGGACATGCCTTCCTCGGTGTAGCCGCCAACAATGATGTTGACAAGAACGTTGTTCTGTTCCTTACTCTGGCCGAACTTATCGTTGCCCAGGTTGGTCATACCATTGATCTGGTCATTCTCCACGGTGGTGGTGGGGAGAATGGTGGGAACGCTGGTGTACCATTTATTCTCGGTGATCGCCAGCTCGGGATGATGAATGGTGCCCAGACCGATGGCAGTGGAGATGTAACCGGCGCCGGTACGGCCAGCTTCCGTGGTGCACTGGTACTCGAAGGCCTGACTCTTCAGGAAGGACAGGGTGGAGCCCAGGAACTGACGGGCGTAGTTGGTGTAGTTGCCCTTGGCCTTTGCCCACAGCTCAGCGCGGGTGGCATCGGCGATCACCGGCATTTCCTTGCCATTGAACATAAAGGTGCCGTCGCCGATGAAGGCATCGGGACCGTAGCTCATGAGGATCTGGCCTTCCTCGGAGTAAGCGTAGTCAATAAGCTTCAGGCAGGCGTACAGCTTGTCCTGATCGTCGCCCACACCGGCCTTGGAGATGCCCCAGCCGTCGGTCTTGACGGAACGCCAGGACTCGGTGAAGCGCATGTAAACGCCGTTGGGGTCGGTGCCGTCGTACCAGCGGGCCACGGGAACCATGGCAGCCATGTACCGCTCACCGGCTTCGGTGTCCAGAGTCTTGCCATCCTCGTTGTAGATGGTCTGGGTCTGGTTGTAGTCATAGTGCATGAAGCCCAGGTCGTTCTCCAGGTAGGTCTGGGTCTTCTCCTCGGCGGAGTCCACAAAAGCCTTGGAGATCAGGCCTTCCTTGACCATATCGTTCATCCGGTTCAGAGCCTCGTAGGTAGCGGGCTCCTGACGGGCATCGTGGAGAGTGCCGTCGCTGTCCACATACAGGAAGTCCTTACGGGATTCCAGGCCGCGGATACCGAACAGCGTGCCGGCGAACCGGTACATATCCACACGGCGCTGGTTATTGTTGTCTTCACGGGTGAACAGGCCCTGGACGGTATCGGTGCCGTTAAGGGTCTTGGCGTTGGAAACGACGCAGCGCAGCAGGGCCACCAGTTCATCGGCGTCCCAGGCGGCATTCTGGCCCACGAACAGGTCGGAACGCTTGGTACCGTAGTACCCGGCATAGGCTTCGTCAATGTAGGTACGCAGCATGTTGACCGCTTCCACACCGGAGACCCTTCCGGCCTCGTTCATCTTGGCAACGATATTGCCGGCGGCGTCATAGTCCTTGGTCACGGTCTCAACACCGGAGCCGTCAGCCTTGACGACGTCCACGGCCACCTTACCGGAGGTGGGCATGTAGGGCTTGCAAACAGGAGCCGCGGTCTTGCCGCTGCCCTCAGCCGTGAACTCACCCTCGCCGTCCAGCAGCTTCTCGACCCAGTCGGTACGCATCAGGGGCATCCGCTCGATATCGGACACGCCGTCAAAGTAGGGGCTGATGTAAATCGCGCCGGTAGCGGTATCGCCGGTGATGGTCATGCGAATGATGGGGTTGGCATCCAGATACGCCTTGAAGTTGGGCATCATGTCCAGGTAGTCGGCGATGTTCACCAGGCTGCCCGCAACGCCAAACTCGCTGAGCTTGGCAGCGGTGCCGCTGACCATGTCAACCTGATCCAGCTGCTCTTTCCAGAAATCAAACTCCTTGCTGGCGTTATTGCCCTGGTACTTGTCCTCGAAGACCATTCCCAGCCGGTTCTGAACCTCCACCCAGGTGGGCTTCAGGTCGCCGGCATGATAGGTCTTCCCGTCGGCCAGGGTCACGCCGTCACCGGCAACCTCAGCGTCAAAGAACAGACCGGTCTTGGTGCTGTTGTAGCCGGTGGCCATCCGCAGCACGGTGCCCTGGGCAAAGGTCAGCTCCTTGGGAGCTTCCGTTGCTTCGGTTGTGGTGTCGTCCGCCTTGGGAGCAGTGGTGGCGGCTTCCGTCTGGGACGGAATCTCCACCTTGGGGCCGCATCCGGCAAACAGGCCAATTACCATGACCGCTGCCAGAAGCAGTGCAAGCATCTTCTTCATTGTTCGCTTTCCTCCTTAAATTTTTGAATATGTGCGGTACCGGTTAAAAAACCGGTATCTGTTACCGGCCGGAGCCGGAAAACATACATTTTTATTCCTTCACACCGCCTACATTCACGCCCTTGGCAAAGTACTTCTGGATAAAGGGGTAAATGATGAGGATGGGAATAATGGAACACACAATAAGAGCGTAAATCACCGAGTCGGAGGCATAGATCTCATTCCAGCCCGCAATGAACTCCGGGTCCCGGAATTCCTCCAGCCGAAGCCGGATGAAGACCTGCAGCGGATGCTCGTTGGAGTTGGAAATCATCTGCCGGGCCCAGAAATAGCCGTTCCACCGGGAGATCGCGAAGAACAGGGCAACGGTTGCGATGGTGGACTTGCTCATGGGAATATAGACCTTCCGCAGCACCTGGAATTCCGTAGCGCCGTCCACAATGGCAGCCTCTTCAATTTCCGAAGGCACGCCCTCAAAGGCGTTTCGCAGCAGGATGATGTTCATGGCCGCCATACCCATGGCGATGACCACCAGCCACTTGTCGTCGGTGACGCCCACGGCATCAAACACCTTACCGGTGGCAATGTAGTTTAAGTACTGGGGTACAATACCGGCGGAGAACCACATGGTAAAGACCAGGAAGAAATTGAAAAATTTCCGGAACAGCAGCCGCCGCTTGGAAAGGGCATAGGCGCCCAGAATCGCCACGATCATGGACCAGATGGTGCCGTACAGCGTCAGGAACAGGGTGTTGGAGTAGGCATTCCAGAACATATTGTTATTGAACATCCGGGCAAAGGCCGCAAACTGGATGTCCTTGGGGAGCAGGACCACCTGTCCGTATTCCACCGCGGCCCGCCCGCTGAGGGCGGCGGATACCGCGTAAACAAAGGGATACAGACAGCAAAGGGAAAAGACGGTCAGCAGGGTATAGCTGATGATCTTAAAGATCAGCTCGGATATTTCCAGTTTTCGTTTCATTCCCGTTCACCGCCTCTCCTTAATACAGCGACGTGTTGGACGCCTTTCGGGCAATGGTATTGGCGCCAATCACAAGGAGCATCCCCACAATATTGTTCATCATTTCCGCCGCCGAGGCGATACCGATACCCGCGCCGCCGGTACTCATGCCCTGCCGGTAGGAGAAGGTGGATACCACGTCGGCTGTTACATAGGTATTGGTATTGTACAGCAGCAAAACCTTCTCATAGCCCACGTTCAGCAGGGAGCCGATCCGGGTGATGAGCATGATGACGATGGTGGACAGAATGCTGGGCAGCACCACATAGCGCATCTGGGCCCACTTATTGGCGCCGTCAATCTGGGCCGCCTCGTAGCTGGTGGGAGAAATGGCAATGATGGCGGCGAAGAACACAATGCTGTCATAGCCAGCGCCCTCCCAGATGCCGCTGATCTGGTAGATGGAGCGGAAGAAGGCGGGATTGTTCAGAAGGCCCGCGTTGGCCGTCTCATAGGATATAAGTCCCAGATTTGCCATTGCCTGGCTGATAATGCCCATGTTGGTGGTAAGGGCGCCCTGCTTGACCAGCATGGTCACCAGGGAGGTCATGACCACCGTAGACATGAACTTGGGCAGATAGGTCAGCACCTGGTAGACGCTTCTGGCAATGTCGGACTTGACTTCATTAAAGAACAGGGCCAGGATAATCGGCATGGGGAACCCGAAGCACAGGCCGTAAAAGCTCAGCAGGAAGGTGTTCCGCATGGCCCGCCAGAAATCCGTGGACAGCGTGTCCCCGCCCACCAGCAGCCGCTTGAAGTGGGAAAACCCGGAGAAATACTGCTCCGACACCGGCTTCACCGTATCGGACACCTTAAAGCACCCCAGCAGCTCATACATAGGGAAATACCGCCAGAAAAGGAAGACCAGAAGCATGGGCACCAGCATCAGATACAGGCGCCAGTCCTTCAGGATCATCCGCCCCACATGACGCCAATAGTGCTTCTCCACGTCGTCCCGAACCAGCTGCTCCGGGTCCGCGCGGTAGGTCCCCGTTTCCTGATCGTACAGGATATAGTCCGCGGCCTTTGCTTTCATCGTTCTCGTCTCCTTTACTGCAAGTGTGGTTTGTCTTCCTTTTGGATCCGCAGCAGATAGTGCTTCTGATCCTCGTAAACGCCATCCAGCCGCCGGGCGATCCAGAGAATCACCAGGGTGAACAGAATGGACAGTGCATCCGTTGTAAAAAAGCCCAGCACCCCGTCCGCCGGGCCGCCAAGGATCAGGCTGACAAGCGCTCTTCCCCCCTGCATCAGCAGAATCACCGCAAGAGGAAACAGCAAGCAGCTCCAATATCCGGTACGCACCCGCTCCGGCCCAATCCTGCGCAGGACCAGGGCCGCGGGCAGGGAACAGAGATTCCCCAGGATATACACCGCGAACTGGGTGGCGGTCCCGCCGGAATAGAGGCAGTACAGGGCACCGGTGAGCGCCGCGTGGATCCCGCCCCACAATCCCCAGCGCATGTACACAATGGAGGTAATGGCTCCGGCCAGGGACACGGTGAACACCTGGTCCCGGAATAGGCTTCCCATGGCCGCCCGAATGATGATGTACTCAAAAACCGCGTACATAAGAGCAAAGGCGATCAGATCGATCAGACGGTATTGGGAAAAGGTAAGCTGTTTTTTCATTTTCTTCCTCAGCTGCCGGTTATTGGTCAAATTGATGGAACAGGCCGTCCCCTATCCCATATTATATGGCATATTATACATCTGCCAAAACCGGTTTGTATATAGACAATTTCTCTTAATATATGGACAAAACATGAATGCTTTCGGTAAAATTGTAAACAGGACTTGACAGACGGCTGTTTTTTATTGTACAACAAATACAAAGAAAAACCAAGAAAAGAGGTAATTCCATGCTTTTTCCAACGGATGACCTCCAGAAAGCGCTCAGCCAGGCAGCTCCCGGCAGCGTTCTGGAGCTGAGCGAGGGAGACTTTCGCTGCAAGGTCATGATCCAGGTCCCGGATCTGACCATCCGGGGCCAGGGCGCGGGCAAAACCCGGATCGTCTGGGGAGACTACGCCAAAAAGCCGGACTCTCTGGGCCGGGAGTACAACACCTTCCGCACCTGGACGGCGGCGGTCTGCGCAAGCGGCGTAAGTATGTACGATTTGTCCATCGTCAATGATGCCCTTCGTCCGGAGGTCCTGGGCCAGGAGGTAGCCCTGACCGTATACGCGGACCGGTTCCATATGGAGCGGTGCGTCCTGACCTCCACCCAGGACACCCTCTTCCTGGGTCCCCTGCCCGATGACCTCATCGCGCGCTACGACGGCTTTCTGCCGGACATTCTCCGAAGAAACATTGCCTGCCGTCAGTTTTTCCGGGACTGCCGCATTGAGGGCACCGTGGATTTCATCTTTGGCTGCGGAGAGGCGACCTTTGAAAACTGTGAAATCCGCTCCCTCTGGGATGCCCGGAATATCGGATTTCTTGCCGCCCCCGCCCACGCCCTGGCTCAGGAGAAAGGCTTTCTGTTCCGGAACTGCCGGCTGACAGCGGAGGAAGGCGTCCCGGCCGCCAGTGTCTTTCTGGCCCGTCCCTGGCGGGACTACGGTATGTGCGAATTTGTAAACTGCGTGACCGAAGGAACCCACATTCACCCTCTCGGCTTTGACAAATGGAACGATACCCGGCGGGATCTGACCGCCCGGTTCTATGAAATCCCCATGACCTCCGGCCGTGTCCCCTGGGCAAAAACAAAAGGATAGCGAAAAAGCACGAAAAATCAGAAAATACCGGATGTATTTTCCGCTTTTCGTGCTTTTTCGCTTTCAGTTTTCCGTGTCGTCCCGGATGACAAGGCCCCAGTCCCGGAAGAAACGCAGCATGGCATCCAGCCAGCCCGGCACATCCCAGCTGACTTCCGGTACGCCGTACACAGGATAGACCATTTCGTCCGCGGTGGACAGGCCATGACGTCCCCTGCGGTAGATGTGCAGGGCAAAGTCCACCCCCGCCTTCTCCATGGCCCGGGCCAGCTCCAGGGAGTTGCGGCAGGGCACCGACTCGTCGCTTCGTGTGTGCCACAGGAACACCGGCGGCATATCCGGACGAACCAGTCTGTCAAGGGACAGCCGCTCCGCCAGGCTCTGATCTCCTGCCGTGATATTCGCGAAGCTTTTATCATGGGTCCTGCCCCAGCTCACCGCCACGGGATAACACAGCCCCAGGGCATCCGGCCGGGCCATCTCCGCGGGAGCAAGGTCCCGGACCTCCGGTGCGTCCCACATGGTCCCCAGTGTCCCGCACAGGTGGCCGCCCGCGGAAAAGCCCATCGCCGCCACCATATGGGGATCGATCTCCATGGCCTCCGCGTTTTCCCGGATATACCGCATGGCAAGAACCGCCTCCCGCAGAGAGACGGGGAAGGACAGGGGCGCGCAAGAATAGTCCAGGACGAAGGCTGCCCAGCCTGCAGCAGTAAAACGCAGGGCAACAGGCTCCGCTTCCCGGGGAGAGGTCCAGCTGTAAGCGCCGCCGGGAAGGATCAGCACCGCCGGACGGCGGCGGCTGGTACTCACCTGCGGGGCCGTTTCCGTGTACCAGCAGGTCAGCATCCCCGCCCCGCCATCCGGAGGCTTCAGGGAAAAATGGGCATACAGGTCAACCTTTTCATAACGCATAGTTGTTTCCTCTTATCTGTTGTGTATATTGGATTTTGGCACAACGCATCAGAAAGATAAATTGGAATTTGGCGCACCGTCATAACGTGTCATTCCGAGAAAGTAGCGCACACTGGCGTGGGAATCTCCATCGAATTTCAGGCAACCTATCGTCATGCAGACCATTCTTTTGCACTGTTTTCCGGAATTTTTCTACGAGAAGTGGTACTTCTATCCGGGAGATTGCCACACCAGTCTGCGGACTGGTTCGCAATGACCGATAATCGCCAAATTCCAATTTAACTCTTTCTGCAGCATGCGCTTACGCGGCAAGCGAATGCTGCAACGCTTGCCTAGAACGTTGTAAACGTATCGCCGGCGTAAATTGCGTACTGAGTAATTTCTCGATTTTCGTCCATATACCAGCAAATCTGCGTATTCTCCCCGACGTAAATCACGGTATAGCCCACCCTGTCCCAGGAGCCGTCCTCCAGACGCATCCAGTTTTCCATTTCTTCGCTGATGCCGTAGCTCTGGCTCATGATCCTGCCGCCCCCAATCAGAACGGTAGCATTCATAACCGTGTCCGAAACCTCTGTCTCCAGGGTATCCAGATTGAGGCGGGTCAGATTGCCCGTATTATTTCCATAGTCATGGACATCCACATAGTAAAGGTAATTCCCCTCCATAACAAAGCCGTAGACCTTGTCCTCACTGATCCGCTGGTCGAAGCCCAACCGGACATTCGTGATATGCAGGCTTTCCCCGTCCGCGTCATCCTGGAACAGGAACCACCCGTCGCCCAGACAGTAGGGATAGTACACCTCCTTATCGATCAGAGTGGTAATGTTCTGCCCGTCCAGGTCGGCGCTGACCAGGTGATGGTTTTCATCCGTGAAGTACATGGTGTCGCCGCAAATCTGCAGGTAGTCGCATTCCTTGTCATAGAGCACCGTCTTATCGCTGCCGTCCATACCGATCCTGCGCAGCGTATTTCCATTGGCGCTCCAGCAGATATAATACAGGTAGCCGTTTGCCGCCTGGAGGTAACAGGGAGTTTCGCTCCTGGCCAGCTCCTGAAAGCCTGTCAGGCGGCTTTCCTTTGGCTGGGTGGGATCATAATCGTAGCAGATCAGTCTTCTGTCAGAGGCGCTTCTCGAGTAGTAGCCATACAGCTTCCCGTCAAGGATGATGTATCTACCCACCAGCATAAAATTGGACATATCCCTGGCCTGCTCCGGGGTAAAGCGCACATCCAGCAGCGCCAGCGGGGCGTCTTCAAAGGCCTGGGGCACCGTCTCCGACTTGGAGAGGGTAAAGCCGAAGGACGCGTTTTCATCCTCCACGCTTACATCCGCGGTTCCGTCCCCCCAGTCATAGAAGGACAGGGTTTCCCCCTCTTCGCCGCCGATATGGACATCAAAGCCCGTGTCGGTTTTCTCCCAGGTTCCGCCCATGCACTCTCCAAAGTAGAGTATGTAGGCTCTTCCGTCCTCCCGCAGACGCAGGGACATGACGGAATCCGCGCCTGTCTGGAATAGGCCCTGAATGGCTTCCTGGTCCATCACCTGGCCGTCGCCTATATCCAGCCCCGTGCAGACCCAGAAGCCGGGCAGGGGAACCCCCTCCGCCTCCAGCTGTGCGGGACGGTCAAGGACCTCGGGTCTTGCGTCCACCCTGGACAGAAGGAAGGTCATTCTCACGCCCTCGCTCTCTGCCACGCATTTGAGGGTTCCGTCCGCCTCCGCGGTAAACTCCGCCACAGCCCCCTCGTACTCCGGGGAAGTCAGCCGGCCGCCGGTCTGGGTTTTCGTCCAGTCGCAGGACAGCTTTTCCCCCATGAGGTACAGCTCTCCTTTGCCGCCGTCAATGCCCAGGGCCATCACCTCGGCCCCGTCGATTCCCAGCAAGGATTGGATTGCTTCCGTGTCCATCATTTCGCCATCGCCCATATCCAGCCCCGTGCAGACCCAGTATTCCGCCGCCGGTGCGGTTTCCACCGGAGCTTCCTCCGAAGGTTTGCCGCAGGCGACGCAGAGTAGGGCAAGGGCCAGAGCCAGCATAACCGTCAGAACGTATCTCAGCTTCTTTCCTTTCATGTTCCTTTCCTCCTTATTCGGCAGATTGTTGGATTCCTACAATTTGTTCACATCGGTTTCACGCGGCAGATGCATACGGGACCATGATATACGCGAAAACAATCGCAATTTTTTCAAAAAACGTCCCATAGGGGCACAATTGTCAATTG
>CAMEIK010000003.1 GCA_945918315.1 uncultured Clostridia bacterium | reverse complement strand
CATAGGCTTTTTGGAACCACTCGTTTAACGAGTGGTTTTCAGATATACAAAAAAACCACATTTGTCAGGCAGACAAATGTGGTCTTTTTATGGAGCGGGTGACGAGGCTCGAACTCGCTACCTCCACCTTGGCAAGGTGGCGCTCTACCGGATGAGCTACACCCGCATGGACAAGGCATATTATAGCGTTTTTTTCCGATTTGTCAAGAGAATTTTTACAAAAAGCACCCTACTTTTTCAGGGAGCTTCCATCTCCTCTTGCTCCATACCGCTCACAGGCTTCTGTGCGGCACTCTCCGTTTCTTCCGGTACAACCGGCTCAGGGGGATTCTCCGTGCTTTCCTGCGCTGAACGGACCGATTCCGGATAGGCAGAATAATCCCAGACATAGCCCTGCATTTCTTCGTCCGTTCGCTCACGGTAGGCCCCGGCGGCATTGCAGGCCAAAAGGTCCACATGGTAGACATTTCCACTGTCCCAAACCAGATTCCAGGTCCAGGGCTCTCTCTGCCGGGTTCCCGTAACGATGACGCAGTCCAGTCCGGCCATCCGGCACATGGCCGCGTACACCGTGGCAAAGGCACGGCTGTCCCCCACACCATGGCGCAGAAGGCTGTATGCCGGTGTAATGGAGGTTTCCTGCTTATACTCAAATCGCTCCATCAGGAAGGCATAGAGCTGACCGAATTTCTGACTGTCCGCCCCCTCACCGCTGACATAGAGCACGGCGGAATCAAACACCGGCCGGACCTGACTCTGCATCTGGCGCAGGTTATCCCGGCTGTTTTCATAGGTAAAGCTCAGCTCCACCACCCGGGCGCTCCCCTGCCCGTAGACCGTCTCCACGGTCTGGGGCATTTCCATCACGACTTCCGGATAGGACATTGCCAAATCCTGAACCAGCTGGTCAAAATCCGTCTGCCGGTATCGGGCAATCAGCATAACCAATCTGGAATCGCAGTTTTGCAGTGCCTTCAGAATGGAAGCGGCTGCCGCCTCCATGTCCGCAACCCGAAGGATTCTCTTAATCTCCGTTGGCGTATGCCGGTATTCAATGGACACCGCCACTGCAGGTTTGCCGCTGCTGGCCCCCTGTTCAAATGCAATGTCCTCCACCGAATAGGCGCCGATAGGGTCGCTGGACCGGATATATTCCCCTGCCGCTTTCAGACCCCGGCTCAGCGCGTCGCCGGTATACTCTCCCACATAGATGACACTGCCATCCTTTCCCGCGGCGACCATGTCCACAAGAATGCCAATCAGCTCAGAATAGGTATCGGCGGACAGGGCCTCCCCCTGGTCTTCTCCGCCGCCCTCCTGATGGGGCGTAACATGGACATAGCTGCCGTCCAGCCAGGCGCAGCCGCTCAGAAGCAGCGACAGTATCAGAAAAAGCACGATAAGCCTTCGATTCATGGTCTACCTCTACAAAGAATTCCTGGAATACTTTGAAAACCCGTCTCCCAGCACCTGGTGCGCTTCCAGTACGATGACAAAAGCCGCCGGGTCAAGCTCCATCACCAGCTCCTTCAGCTCCGCCAGCTGGCGCTTCTTTACCACAGCCAATACCACCTTGGTTCTTTTGCGGCTATAGGACCCCTCACCGTCCAGAAATGTGGCGCCCCGTCCCAGCTGTTCGCCAACAGCCCAGGCAACCCGCGCATACTCTTCCGTCACGATCAGGGCCACCTTGGAATAGTCGAAACGATAAACGACCAGGTCCAGCGCCTGTCCTACGATAAAGGCCGCAAGGCCGCTGTACAGCGCTCTGGATACATCCCGAAACACAATACCGGTCAACACAACCACTGCCGCGTCGAATGCCATGGAAATCTGCCCAATGGGGACGTTCCGGTATTTCAGCTGCAGAAGGCGGATCACAATGTCTGAGCCGCCGGTGGAGGTGCCGGACGCGAAGACAACACCCACGCCAATCCCGCACAGAACGCTGCCGTAAAGGGTAGCTATCATGGGATCCGGTACGGAAAACGGGATCAAAGCAAACGCGTCAATCAGGACAGAGCTGACGAGCATTCCCAGCATGGAGCCAAAAAAGAACCGTTTTCCAAGCTTCTTCGCCCCGAGAATAAACAGGGGAAGATTGATAAGAATGGTAAGGACACCCACGCTGCCAACGCCTGCCAACTCTACAATGACCATGGCAAGGCCGGAGATACCGCCGGAGTTCAGCGCGTTGGGTTGGAGAAACAGAGAGAAGCCAAGAGAAAACAGAGCGCTGCCCACAATCGTCGCGGGGATCCACATCCATTTTTTCAGAGCTTTTTCCATATGGTTCCTCCTGTCATTGAAAAGAAAATCCTGTTAAACCTCGAACCGTTCCTGCTTCTGCCGGGTGTCCTCATCCTTCAGCACGGCCCCGGCAGTCGGAATGGTCTTGCCGCGGTAGCGGCTGACGTTTTCGATCCCACTGTCGCTGAGCCACAGCGCGTCAGAAAGCACCGCCTTTTTCCGCAGGGTCAGCACCGCCACGCCCTGGGTATTCCGTGTGGTTTTGGGAAGCAGCATTGCCGTGGAAATCACAGCGGCTCTTCCGTCACTGGAATACACGGCGGCCTGGTCGTCCCCGGTGCAGGACAGAACCTTGACAAGGGGGCTCTTGTCGCTGTACGCGCCGGTGAGCTTTCTGCGGTTGGTCTTTGTTTCATAGGCGCTGAGCGGCACCTTCGCCGCCTTGCCGTTTTCAAAGAAGAACAGGACAAAGCCCTTATAGTCCCCGGTGAGGACCACGGAACGGACCGCTTCTCCCGTCTCCATGCCCAGCTTCTGGGGCAGATAGTCTCCAAGCTGAGAGGCTTTTCCGTCATCAAAATCGCTGAGCCGTGCCTTATAGCACTGGAACCGGTCCGTGAACACAAGAAGCTCATCCCGGTTGGTGGTTTCCACCGAGAAGGACAGTCCGTCCCCCTCCTTGAATTTCTGCTCACCACTGAGCCGGAGGGACTGCGCCGTGATTTTTTTCAGGTAGCCCTCCCGGGACACAAACACGGTCACAGGATAATCCGGCACATCCTCCTGGGTTTCCTCCGGGCCGGCTTCCTGAACATCATAGACAATTTCCGTTTTGCGGGGCTGGCCATACTTCTGCGATACCTGCTGCAGCTCCCGGATGATCACATTCTGAAGCTTTTTGTGGCTGTTCAGGGTATCCCGCAGATCCGCAATCTCCTTTTCCAATTCGCTGATTGCTTTCGTCTGCTTCAGAATGTATTCTTTGTTAATATTGCGAAGTTTAATCTCCGCCACAAAATTGGCCTGGATCTCGTCAATGCCAAAGCCGATCATCAGGTTGGGCACCACCTCGCTGTCCAGCTCGGTGTTGCGGATGATGGAAACCGCTTTGTCGATATCCAGCAGGATCCGCTCCAGGCCTTTCAGCAGATGAAGCCTTTCCTCCTTCTTCTGGACCTGGAAATAGATCCGGCGCTTGACACAGTCGGTGCGCCAAGCAGTCCACTCCTGGAGAATTTCGCCCACACCCATGACCCGGGGCATGCCGGCAATGAGAATATTGAAATTGCAGGGGAAGCTGTCCTGCAGGGGGGTCAGCCGGAACAGCTTCTGCATCAGCTTGTCCGGGTCCACACCCCGCTTCAGGTCAATGGCCAGCTTCAGGCCGGACAGGTCGGTCTCGTCCCGCATATCGGAGATTTCCCGAATCTTTCCGGCTTTGATAAGCTCCGCCACCTTGTCCATAATGACCTCGGAGGCGGTGGTGTAGGGAATCTCGGTAACCTCAATGAGGTTTCCCTCTTTGACATATCGCCACTTTGCCCGGAGCCTGAAGCTTCCCCGGCCCGTGGCATAGACCTCCCGGGCTGCCGCTTCCTCAAAAAGCAGCTCTCCGCCGGTGGAAAAATCCGGCCCGGGAAGGGTTTCCAGAATGTCGTGATCCGGGTTTTTCATCAGGGCAATGGTGGTCTCGCAGATCTCCCGGAGATTGAAGGAGCAGATATTGCTGGCCATGCCAACGGCAATGCCCTGATTCGCGGAAACCAGCACATTGGGGAAGGTGGTGGGAAGCAGGCTGGGCTCTTTCATGGTGGCGTCATAGTTATCCACCATGTCCACGGTGTCGCTGTCAATGTCCCGGAACAGCTCGGCGCAGATGGGGTCCAGCTTGGCCTCGGTATACCGGGCCGCGGCGTAGGCCATATCCCGGGAATAGACCTTACCGAAGTTACCCTTGGAGTCCACAAAGGGATGCAGAAGCGTCTCGTTGCCCCGGGCAAGGCGGACCATGGTCTCATAAATCGCCGCGTCTCCGTGGGGGTTTAACCGCATGGTCTGGCCCACGATATTGGCGGACTTGGTCCTGCCGCCGCTCAGAAGCCCCATTTTGTACATGGTGTACAGCAGCTTCCGGTGGGAGGGCTTAAAGCCGTCAATCTCCGGGATGGCCCGGGAGACGATAACGGACATTGCGTAGGGCATATAATTGACTTCCAGGGTCTCCGAAATCGGCTGCTCCGTGGTAGAGCCGTGAAGCCCCATAATCCCGTCGGTATTGATTTTTTTCTTTTCCGGTTCCTGTTTCTTCTTTGCCATGCTTGGCTCCTTTTCTTACGAAATATCTGCCAGTTCCAGGTACTTGGCCCCGTTCTCGGCAATGAAGTTTTTCCGTTCGTTCAGGCTGTCGCCCAGAAGAATGTTGAAATAATAGGCGGTTCTTTCCGCATCCTCCGGCATGACCTTAATGAGCCGCCGGGTCTCCGGGTTCATGGTAGTCATCCACATCATCTCCGGGTCGTTTTCGCCCAATCCCTTGGACCGCTGAATGGTAACCTTTTTGCCCTCCAGCTCCTTCAGAATCTTAACCTTCTCCTGCTCATTGTAGGCAAACCAGGTCTTATCCTTGCAGGTGATCTCAAAGAGCGGAGACTCGGCAATGAACACATAGCCGTCCCGGATGAGGGTGGGACACAGGCGGTAAATCATGGTCAGAATCAGGGTCCGAATCTGGAAGCCGTCATAATCGGCATCGGTGCAGATCACGACCTTGTTCCAGCGGAGCCCGTCCAGGTCGAAGCTGCTGAGCTCCTTCGCCTTTTTTCCCTGGACCTCCACACCGCAGCCCAGAACCTTCATCAGGTCCGTGATAATGGGAGACGCGAAAATTTTGTTATAGTCTGCTTTCAGACAGTTGAGGATTTTGCCGCGGACAGGCATAATGCCCTGGAACTCCGCGTCCCGGCTCAGCTTGACGCTGCCCAACGCGGAGTCGCCCTCCACAATATACAGCTCCCGGCGGGAAACATCCCGGCTGCGGCAGTCCACGAATTTCTGGACCCGGTTGGAAATGTCGATGCTGCCGGAAAGCTTTTTCTTCACGTTGGTCTTGGTCTTCTCGGCAGACTCCCGGGCCCGCTTGTTGACAAGAATCTGCTCCGCTGCCCGGTCCGCCTCCTGCTTGTTCTCTATGAACCATACCTGAAGCTGCTCCTTCAGAAACGCGGTCATGGCCTCCTGGGTGAACCGGGAGTTGACGGACTTCTTGGTCTGATTTTCAAAGCAGCCGATGGTGGAAAAACAGTTCGTCACCAGCACCAGACTGTCCTGGATGTCCTGGAACAGGATCTTATTCTCACCCTTGGTGTATTTGCCGGTATCCTTCAGGTATTTGTCGAAAGCCGCCGTGAATGCGGAGCGCACCGCCTTGTCCGGGCTTCCGCCATATTCCAGCCAGGAGGAATTGTGATAAAACTCAATATGGTTCAGCTGCTTGGAAAAGCAGAAGGAGGCGGTAATGCGCAGCTTCATTTCCGGGCGGTTCTCCGCGTCCCGGCCCCGGCGCTCCGTCTCCCAGAATACGGGCATGGTGAAGGCGTTGTCCCCCACCATTTCCTCCACATACTGACGAATGCCGCCGGGGTAGCAGAATTCTTCCGTCTCGAACTTTCCGCCCACCTGGTTCCGGAAGCGGAAGAGAATTCCCTGGTTCACAACCGCCTGACGGCGAAGCACATCCCGGTAGTATTCAACAGGGATATTGATATCGGTAAAAACCGCCTTATCCGGCCGCCAGTGGAAGCAGGAGCCGGTCTTTTTCCGGTCCGCGGGCTGCTTTTTCAGTCCGCCCACATTCCGGCCCTTTTCAAAGTGCAGGTCATAGCGGAATCCGTCCCGGCGGATCACCGCGTCAAAAAACTCGGAAGCGTACTGGGTTGCGCAGGAGCCCAGGCCGTTGAGACCCAGGGAGTATTCATAGTTCTCTCCGTTCTCGCCGTACTTACCGCCGGCGTACATTTCGCAGAAAACCAGCTCCCAGTTATAGCGCTTCTCTTTTTCGTTATAGTCCACGGGGCAGCCCCGACCAAAGTCCTCAACCTCCACGCTCAGGTCCTCGTACCGGGTGACCAGAATGGTGTCGCCATACCCCTCCCGGGCCTCGTCAATGGCATTGGACAGAATCTCAAAAACCGCGTGCTTGCACCCCTCCAGATCGTCGGAGCCAAAGATCACCGCGGGACGTTTCCGGACCCGGTCCTCCCCTTTCAGCATGGAAATGCTGGAATTTCCGTATTGCTCTTGTTTTTTTGCAGCCATAGTCTCCTACCTGTTTATCAAAGATTTCTTTCCGTATTATAGCTTTTTTCCGGACTAAAGTCAACCGCCCCAGAATCAGACAATTTCGGGCCGGGTATACTACTTTGGAGTTTATTCAACTATTCTTCCCACAAAAGGAGGCCGTTATGGAATCCATCTGGCAGAATACGGAGCTTCCTCACTTTCCCCCTCTGTGGGGAGACATTCATACGGACGTACTGATTATTGGCGGAGGCATGGCAGGCCTGTGCTGTGCCCACACGCTTCAGCAAGCCGGTGTAAGCTGCGTCGTGGCGGAAGGGGGCCGGCTGGCCGGGGGCACCACCGGCAATACCACAGCAAAGATCACCGCCCAGCACGGATTATGCTATGATAAGCTTCTCAGAAGGTTCGGAACGGAGGGGGCGCAGACCTACCTTCAGGCAAATCTTTCCGCGATTTCCGAGTTCGCATCCCTGGCGGAGGAAATCGACTGCGATTTTACCCGGGCGGACCATACCGTTTACGCCCGTTCCGGAATGCAGCTGCTGGAAACAGAGCTTGCCGCTCTGGAAAAGCTGGGTTATTCCGCTGTATTTCGTGAGAAGCTTCCTCTTCCCTTTCCCACGGCGGGAGGAATCTGCTTTCCGGATCAGGCCCAGTTTCACCCGCTGAAGTTTCTTGCCGGGCTTACCGCCGATCTGACAATCTACGAAAATACACCGGTGCTTCAGCTGGAGCCCCACCTTGCCATCACCGAAAAGGGGAAAATCCACTTTTCCCGTGCAATCGTTGCCACCCATTTTCCGCTGCTCAATAAGCACGGTCTGTATTTCCTCAAGCTTTACCAGCAGCGTTCCTACGCGGTCAGCCTGGAAGGGCTTCCGCCCCTGGACGGCATGTATCTGGAAGAAAACGGTCTTTCCCTGCGGCAATCCGGCAGCGCTCTGATTCTGGGCGGCGGCGGTCACCGGACCGGAAAGCGGGGCGGGGGCTACCCGGCTCTGGAAGCCGCCGTCCAGCGATACTTCCCTGACGGAACCATCACAAATCGATGGGCCGCCCAGGACTGCATGACGCTGGACGGGCTTCCCTATGTGGGTCAGTACAGCAAGCATACCCCCTGGCTGTATGTGGCCACCGGCTTTCAGAAGTGGGGCATGACCAATTCCATGGTTGCCGCCCAGCTTCTGACCGCTTTGGTTCTGGATAAGCCCCATCCGTGCAAGGATCTTCTGTCTCCCCGGCGGCCTATGCTACGACCTCAGCTTGCGGTAAACGGCTGGGAGTCCGCCGTCAATCTGCTGGCCCCCGGGCTTCACCGCTGCACCCACATGGGCTGCCGCCTGAACTGGAATCCCCAGGAGCACAGCTGGGACTGCCCCTGCCATGGTTCCAGGTTTTCCCGGTCCGGTCAGGTGCTCAACAACCCCGCGGTCAAGCCCCTTCCCGCATTCCGGCGGCGGGAGCCGAGGGATAAGAAGTAAGCTGCCGAGGATCCTTTCTCCTTCCGGCCGTTTTCTGTGAAAGTCCTACAAAATCTTCCCGAACCCCTTGTTTTTTTCCAAAGGCCCGGTTATAATAGGGGCACAATTGATCTTAGGAGGACACCAATTATGGCTGTGAAAATTGAAAAGGACACCATTATCGGAGATATTCTGGATGTCGCGCCCCAGAGCGCGCCTCTGTTCTTCGCCATCGGTATGCATTGCCTGGGCTGCCCCTCTTCCCGGGGTGAGACCGTAGAGGAAGCCTGCATGGTACACGGCATCGAGTGCGAGCCCTTCCTCGCCCAGCTCAACCATTTCCTGGAAGCCTACGCCGCCAACGAAGAGCAGGCCTGACAACCGCCCCGACAAGTGCCATCCCGCTTCACCCGGGATGGCATTTTCATAGGAGGATCGTATGAATCTGTCCAATCGATTGCTTGCCTGCTGTGGATTTGTGAACCCGGGGGACCGGGTGGCCGATATTGGCTGCGACCACGGCTATGTGGGCATTCATCTGCTTCTCACCGGGAAAGCAAGCTCTGTCATAGCCTCCGACATCCATTCCGACCCGCTGAATTGTGCCAGACGAAACGCCGAAAAATACGGTGTCCGGAGCAAAATGTCCTTTTACTTATCCGACGGACTGCTGGGTCTTCCCCGGGACTTTGACTGTGTCATCTGCGCCGGAATGGGCGGGGATACCATCGTCTCTATTCTGGAACGGGCCCCCTGGCTGAAAGGGGGCAGCTACCGCCTGATTCTCCAGTGCCAGAGCAAGCGCCCCCTGCTGCGGAGCTATTTAAGCCGCAATGGCTTCACCATTTCCCGGGAAACCCTGGCAAAGGACGGGCGATTTGTGTACCCGGTCATGGAGGTTCTGTGCCTTCCCTCCCAGCCCCTTTCGCCGGAGGAATGCTTCCTCTCCCCTGCCCTGCGAAACAGCGGCTCTCCCCTGCTGCCGGAGTTCCGGGACCGGGTTCTCGGGGGGCTCGACAAAACCGTCGCCGGACTATCCGGGACGGGCGGAGAAAAATACGAAACCTATCTGGCCCTGCGAAACCGGGTCGCGGCCCTGCCGATACCGGAGGAAGGAGGAAATCCATGATTACCGTGGGCATGATCACCGCAGGTCTCAACGAGCGGTTCCCGCCCCAGCGAAAAGAAAGCTGGGACAAGGTTGGCCTGAACTGCGGTCATATGGACGCGCCCGTAACCAAGGTTCTTGTGGCCCTGGACCCCTTTGCGGAGATCTGCCGGGAAGCCAAGGAATGGGGCGCGGAAATGCTCGTGACCCATCACACTCTCCTGTGGGATGACGGATTTATCACAGACGAAACAGAACAGGGCCGGAACGCTCTTTATCTGATTGAAAACGGTATAGCCTGCTGGAATGCCCACACCAATCTGGACCTGGCGCCGGACGGTGTAAACGATGTTCTGGCAAAAACCCTTGGTTTGTCCGATATCCGCGTAATCGCACCCACCGGGACGGATGAACGGGGGCGGGAATGGGGCCTGCTTCGGAGCGGTTTTGTTCCGGAACAACCCCTGGAAACCTTTCTTTCCCATGTCAAAGAGGCTCTGGGCTGCCCGGGGCTGCGATATGTCTGCGGCGGCAAGCCGGTGTGTAAGGTTGCCGTGGGCGGAGGTGCCTGCGCCGACGAAATGGGGCTTGCGGTGAACGCCGGATGCGACACGCTGGTTACATCGGACATCAAATACAATGACTTCTGGGACGCGAAGGCTCTGGGCCTTACCCTCATCGATGCCGGGCATTTCTATACGGAAAACCCAGTATGCACCCTGTTGGCGGCTCATTTGCGCAGCCGTTTTCCATCCTTGGAGGTCAAAATCTCCGAAAGTCACCATGACTGCATGGCCTTTTTCTAAGGCAACACCGCACAATTCGGCAAGACCCGCCATCCGGCCGCAGACGCATTTATGCGGTGTTGCCCTAAATCACTTTTCTCTCGCCGGGAAATTTTTCCCGGCGATTTTTCATTTACCTATTGACAGATATATCATTATGTGCTATTGTATTAATACACTAATACAGTAATACAAAGGAGGTGCCTATGAACTGGAGATTTACCGGCGAACGACCGGTGTATCAGCAAATCGTGGCAACCATTCGAGCCGCGATTCTGACGGGGGAATATCCCCCGGGGATGAAAGTCCCCTCCGTCCGCGACCTCGCCGCCCAAGCCCAGGTCAACCCCAATACCATGCAGCGGGCGCTCACAGAGCTGGAACGGGAAGGGCTTCTCGTGGGCGGTGGAACCAGCGGCCGAACTGTCACGGCTCAGGAAGCGGTTCTTTCCGCGGCACGGGATATGGCTCTGCACGAGCTGGCAAGGGAATGTGCGGAGAAATTCATGGTCTTCGGCCTTACACCGAAGCAGGCAGCGGAGCTTCTCAACGCTCTTGACGAATAAGAAGGAGGATCAAATTGGAAACTGTACTCAGCACTGTGGGACTTTCCATGCGCTATACAAACAAGCTTGCTCTGGACAAGCTTACGCTGGATCTGCCCCAGGGAAAAATCGTGGGTCTTCTGGGCCCCAACGGAAGCGGAAAAACCACCTTTATCAAGTTGGCAGCAGGTCTTCTCACTCCCACGGAGGGCTCAATCACCATCTGCGGTCAAAGCATCGGCCCTACCACAAAAGCCATCGTATCCTATCTGCCGGATAGGCCCTATTTCAGCCGACAAATGACCGTAGCCCAGCAGCTGGATTTCTTCCAGGACTTTTACGCGGACTTTGACCGCACCCGGGCGGAAACCATGCTGGAAGCCCTGGGCATCCGGTTGAACGCCAAATTCCGCACTCTGTCCAAGGGCACCCAGGAGAAGGTCCAGCTTGTGCTGGTCATGTCCCGCAGAGCAAAGCTGTATCTGCTGGATGAGCCCATCGGCGGTGTAGACCCGGCGGCCCGGGACTACATCCTGAACACCATCATCAGCAATTACGACCCCAGCGCAACCATTCTCATTTCCACCCACCTCATCTCCGATGTGGAGCGGGTGCTTGACGAGTTTATTTTCCTGTACCAGGGCAATGTGGTCCGCTCCGGCAATGCCGACGAGACCCGGGAGGAAACAGGCAAGTCCCTGGATGAACTGTTCCGGGAGGTATTCAGATGTTTGCCAAACTGCTGAAACATGAATTCAAAGCCACAGCCGGAATGCTGGGTATTCTGTGCGCCGCCTGCCTTGGCTTCGGGCTGCTGGGCGGAGGTGCCATCCGGTATCTTGCCTGGGCAGAGGAAACCGGTCCCCGCAATGACGACGGACTGCTGACAATTCTGTCCGTGCTGATCTGTGTGACTGCCGTCATCGTGATTGCCGCGTGCTCCATCATTCTGCTGCTTCTGCTGGTGAACCGCTTTTATAAGAGCCGTTTCACCGACGAAGGCTACCTGACCTTCACCCTGCCGGTGAACGGCCATCAGATCCTGATGACCACTGTGATCACCGGCGTGGTAGAAATGGTTGCCATCAGTCTTGCTGTGGCAGTGTCCATTCTTCTCATGGGCTTTGTCGGCATATCCGGTTTGGAAGGCTTCTGGGAAGAATTTCCCGCTGGGGCCGCGCGGTTCTTTGAGATGCTTCGGGAGGCCATCGGCGTTGGTGTCGTCGGCTATGTGCTGCTGGGGATTCTGGTGGCCCTCAGCGGTCTTGTGGGAGAATGCTGCGTGATTATGCTCTCCGTTTCCCTGGGTGCTCTCGTAGCCAAAAAGCATAAGATCCTGCTGGCACTCCTGTTCTACTATCTGATCCACATGGCAATTTCCGTTCTGAGTGTGGGCGGATTAGCCAGCCTGTCCTTTGGTGTAGCAATGGAATCCATGAGCTATTCTATGGTGCTTTTGATGACTGCCCTCGGGTGGCTTGCCATCGGCGCCGCGTGCTACTTCCCTACCCACTATCTGATCACCCGGCGGCTGAATTTGCCGTAAAATCCACAATCCCGGACTGCAGTCTCCTCCGGGATTGTGACAATATGGTGGGTTTTTACAAGAAACAGACAAATGGGGAATCCATAGGAAAACGCACCGTCTTTGCAGGGGTCGATGAGAACATCGGCCCCCGCGTTGGTTTCTTCTACACCCCGTCAATTCCCGGTTTTCCGTGCTTCTTTGTTGACCAACGAATGAAAGCCTCTATCCATAATTTATGGATATAGCTTTTGGGCCAGGCTCATCGCCTGACCCAAAATATATTATGGAACCTAATAAATGCCGCCTCCCAAAAGGGAGGCGGCAAAACAATAGAAATCAACAGGAATCAATAGACATCGCGCTGAAGGAGCGCGTCAAGGGCATTAACCGCAGCCTCCGCGTCGGGGCCAACCGCACTGAGGGTAATGGTGGAACCGGTGACAATTCCCAGAGACATGATGCCAAGCAGGCTCTTGGCATTCATCTTCCGGTTCTCGGACTCCAGCCAGATGCTGCTCTCGAACTCATTGGCCTTCTGCACAAAATATGTAGCCTGACGGTTGTGCAGACCGGATTCACAACGGACAACAACTTCCTTATTGAACATTCCTAACACTCCTTTTCATCCCCTCTTCCGAAAGATGGGACGGGTCTTCCATTATGATACCATTTTTATCAGAAAAGTCAATCTTTTTTCAGAAATATCCCAGTCCCATAAAGTGGGAAAAGACAGCTGGCACAATGCGGTTTGTCCTTTCCATCCGTTTTTGGGAATTGCGCAAAGGTTTCCGGAAAGGCAGCGGGCAAACAGAGGCCCATCCTTCCTGTTTCAAGCGAATTCCGCAATGGTGACACCGTCTTCGCCCTCGCCATAGACACCAAGGCGGTAGTTCTTGATAAACTTGTTCTTCCGCAGTGCCTGTCCCACCGCGCCGCGCAGGGCGCCGGTGCCTTTCCCGTGGATAATCCGTACGGACGACAGCTTTGCCCGCATGGCTTCATCCAGATACCGGTCAAGGACACAGATGGCTTCCACCGTATCCATCCCCCGCAGGTCAATCTCCGAAGACATTGCCGTCATCTTCATCTCCCTGCCGGAATGGGCGGGGTGACCGCCTTTCTGTTTGTAGGGATTCTCATTTTCAAGCAGGTAGATTTCATCCGCCCGGGCGTTCATTTTCAGAATTCCTGCCTGAAGCTGATAGGTTCCATCCTTGTTGATGGCAAGGACGCTGGCCTTGGTGCCCAGCTTCAGAAGCTCCACCGTGTCCCCCACCAGAATTCCCCGTGTCGCCTTCGGGCGCTGGGTCTGCATCTTATGGGCGCTGAGCTTTTCTTCCGTCTCATTCAGGGTACGGCGAATCTCTGCCTGCCGCTGGTTGAGGCCCGTGGTGTCCGCGCTATCCTGAAGCTGCTTGCGCAGGGCCTTCAATTCCTCAGAGGCAAGATTGGCCGCGGCTCTCGCTTCCTGAATAATGCCCTGGGCCTCCCTGCGGGCGGACTCCATGGCCTTTTCCTTTTCTTTCTGAAGCTGCCGGTTAAACTCCTCGCTTTGCTGCTTGATCTTCTCCGTTTCCGCTTTCAGCCGCTCGGCTTCCAGTCGGGCGGATTCCATCTGCTGCCGCTGCTGCTCAAGCTGGGAAAGCACATCCTCGAAGTCCTTATCACTCTTGCTGACCAGGTTCTCCGCGTCCTTCAGGATCTCCTCCGGAAGCCCCAGCTTCCGGGAAATGGCAAAGGCGTTGGACTTTCCGGGAATGCCGATCAGCAGGCGGTAGGTGGGCTGGAGCGTCTCCACATCAAACTCACAGGAGGCGTTGATGACGCCGGGAGTCCGCATGGCATACAGCTTCAGCTCGGCATAGTGGGTGGTAGCCACGACCCTGCTTCCCATCTTCCGGCTGAACTCGATCAGGGCAACCGCCAGCGCCGCGCCCTCGGCGGGGTCCGTGCCGGCGCCCAGTTCGTCAAAAAGCACCAGGGTGCGTCCGTCGCACTGATCCACCACATCCACGATGGTGCGCATATGGCTGGAAAAGGTGGACAAGCTCTGGGCAATGGACTGCTCATCGCCAATATCCGCAAGAATCGCGTCAAAGGTGGACAGGGTACTCCCATCTCCCGCGGGGACATGTAGGCCGCACTCCGCCATCAGTGTCAGAATACCGATGGTTTTGAGGGTCACCGTCTTGCCGCCGGTATTGGGCCCGGTGATAATCATGGTATCAAAATCCGAGCCCAGACGTACCGAAATGGGCACCACCTTTTTCGGATCGATCAAAGGATGCCGGGCGTTTCGCAGTTCGATCTTTCCCTGGTCGTTCATAATGGGCGCCCAGGCCCGCATTTTGTAGGCAAGCTTGGCCTTGGCAAAGATCACATCCAGCTGAACCAGAACGGAATAGCTGAGATTAATATCCCCGGCATGGGCTGCCGCCTCCGCGGACAGCTCCGCAAGAATCCGCTCGATTTCCTTTTTTTCCTTCAGTTCCAGTTCCCGCAGAGCGTTATTCGCGTTTACCGCGGACATTGGCTCAATAAAATAGGTGGAACCGGTGGCAGATACATCGTGCACAAGCCCCGGCACATCATTCCTGCATTCCGACTTCACCGGCACCACATACCGCCCCTGTCGGATCGTGATAATGGGCTCCCGCAGGAACTTGCTGTACGCCGGAGAGGAGATGACTTTCTGCAGGCTGTCCCGGATCTTCCCGGCCTGAACGCGCATATGCCGTCGAATATCCGCCAGTTCCGGGGAGGCCGTGTCGGCAATTTCCTCCTCGGAAAGAATCGCCCCAAAGATTCGGTCCTCCAGATATTTGTTGGGTGTCAGCGCGGAAAAGAGAGGGTCCAGAACCGTAGCTTCGTCATCTTCCGATACATAGCCTTTCATCTGCCGGGTGCTCCGAAGCACTCCGGCAATTTTCAGCAGCTCAACAGGTTGGAGACTGCCGCCCCGGTCCGCCCGTTCCAGGCTGGAGGAAACATCATTGACATCCCCAAAAACAGGGTTTCCCTTTCGGGTACAAAGGCCGGAGGCTGCCGTGGTCTGTTCCAGGAGGGCATTCACATCCTCCAGATCCGATGTGGGCACCAGGGCAAGACAGCTTTCTTTTCCCCCGGCGCTGCCCGCGCATTCGGCAAGAAGCGCAAGGACCTGGTCCAGCTCCAGCTTTAAAAGAGATTTTTCATATAATTCCGACATAGCGTTCTCCTATGTTTGTTCCCTGCCGGGAAAATAAGAATCCGTGAACAGGGATTTGTAAAATTCCAGAGCAAAAAAGCTTTTTTCCGTCTGGGTTGCTAAATAGGCTTCCGTCAGGGAGGAGAGTTTCACAAGGGTGTCCTCCCCAACACGAAAAGAAAACAATTTCTTGGGATCACACAGGCATATGTAGCGCATGGCCTCCAGAACCCCGGGGGTAACAGGAACCCGAATCCCCTCACCCTCACCCCGGCATCCGGCGCATTCCAGCTCTCCGGCAGACAGATCAAACCGGTCCGGCGTCTGACTTCCGCAGATATGGCAGCCGAAAAGCGCCGGGGCAAAGCCCGCAATACAGGCTACCCGCAGTTCAAAAACCGCCTTCACCAAAGTCTCCGGAAGCTTCAGCACAGAAAGGGCGTGCAGGCAGTTCAGAAGCAGGGACAACAGTTCAGGACTTGGCTGGTCCTCCATGGAGACAAGCTCGCACACCTGGGCAAAATAGGAGCCCAAGCTCAGCCGGGTCAGCTCCCGGCGCAGGCCCTGGAACAGCTCCAGAGACCGGGCCTCATTGATGGTATACTGCCCCCGGTATTCAAACAATGTAAACTCCCCATAGGCAAGGAGCTGACAGGGGGCCGTCAGGGGGCTGTTTTTTCGCCGCAGGCCCCGGGCTTTTACCGTCAGCTTTCCGTGGGCCTGACTGAGAACCGTCAGCAGCGCGTCCCGGTCATTGTAATCCGTTACTCTCAGGACAACGCCCCGGATCGTCAGGTACATGGTGTTCCTCCATTTTCAATGCCATGGTATAAGAAAGATATGCTTCCGGGGCACCGGTTTCCAAAAACAGGCGCCAATACTCCGCAGCGTTCATGCTCCATCCCTCCCGGGATTAGGATTTGCCGCAGGGGCTATTTTACCCCCGGAAAAATCCGTCAATCACCCGGTCAGTCCTTATAGCCAAAGTTGCGGACCAGGAAGTCACTGTCCCGCCAGTTTTCCTTGACCTTTACCCAGGTGGTCAGATACACCTTGGTGCCCATAAACTTTTCGCAGTCCGCCCGGGCCAGTGTTGAAATCTTTTTGAGCATGTCCCCGTGCTTGCCGATAATGATTCCCTTGTGACTGGCCTTTTCGCAGTAAATGGTGGCATCGATATCGATAATGCCGCTATCCCGCTCGGAAAACTTGGTAATCTCCACGGCAGTCCCGTGGGGAATCTCCCGGTCCAGACACCAAAGCAGCTTCTCCCGGATAATCTCCGCCATTACCTGCCGCTCGGGCTGGTCGGTGGTGGCATCCTCAGGGAAGAGGAACGGCCCGGGCTGGGCATACTTTTCACATACGTTCAGCAGCTCCTCCACACCGTCGCCGGTTTTCGCGGAGATGGGAATCACCGCGTCAAAGGACGCTGCCTTGGCGTAGACATCGATGACCTCCAAAAGCTTTTCCTTCTCCACGGTATCGATCTTATTGATCACCAGAATGGCGGGGCAGCCGCTGGCCTGAATTTTCTGTATCAAGCCTTCCTCCTGGGGGCCCACAGCGGGGATGGGCTCCACCACCAGCAGGGTCAGATCCACATCCGCAATGGATTCCCGGGTCACATTTACCATGTAATCTCCCAGCTTGGTTCTGGGCCGGTGAAAGCCGGGGGTATCCACAAAGACAAACTGGGTCTGCTCTTTGGTCAGAATCCCGCAGATCCGGTTTCTCGTGGTCTGGGGTTTATTGGAAACAATGGCGATCTTCTCCCCTACCAGATAGTTGGTCAGGGTTGACTTTCCCACGTTGGGCCGTCCGGCAATGGTAATCATGGCGGTTTTTGTCTTCATGTTTTATCTTCCTCTCTCGTCATCCCGGGAATGGACGAAGCAATCCGCTCCTCCCGCTCCCGCATCTGCCGCTTCTGCGGGCCCTCATCCAGATGGTCGTAGCCCAGCAAATGGAGCATGGAGTGAATCGTTAAATAGCCAACCTCCCGGCGCAGGCTGTGGCCGAACTCTGCCGCCTGGGCCTGGGCACGCTCCAGAGAAATACACATGTCTCCCAGAGGGCACAGCCCGGTCTCCGGGTCTAAGTATTCCGAAAAGTCCTCCGGCAGCTTCCCAGGGGTAAAGGTGAACATGGGAAAGCTCAGAACATCCGTGGGACTGTCAATATTCCGGCTTTCCCGGTTTACCGTCCGAATTCCGGCATCGTCCGTAATCAGGACGTTGATCTCGCAGGGCACTGTGACGCCCTCCGCCTTCAGCGTGCCCTGAATACAGGTGCGGATAATGGCAGGCACCGTCAGGCGGCGAAGGCTCAGTTCTTCAAACACCAAATTGATCTTATGTTTCATTTTGTTTTCCTCTGATACCGGCCATGAAATTCCTGGCTGGGTTTTTTGATTTCCGTTTTCTTACTGTCCGCACGCTCGTAGGCGTTGATGATCTCCTGGACCAAGGCGTGGCGAACCACATCGGCACTGGTCAGGCGGCAGATGGCAATATCCTTCACTCCGCCCAAAACCCGGATGGCATCCTTCAGGCCGGAAACTTTATCGTCCGGCAGGTCGATCTGGGTAACGTCTCCGGTAATAACGATCTTGGACCCGAAGCCAAGACGGGTCAGGAACATTTTCATCTGCTCCCGGGTGGTGTTCTGGGCCTCATCCAGGATGATAAAGCTGTCGTCCAGGGTTCTGCCCCGCATATACGCCAGCGGCGCCACCTCAATGGAGCCTCGCTCCTGATACTTCTGGAAGGTCTCCGCTCCCAGCATATCGTACAGCGCATCATACAGCGGTCGAAGGTAGGGGTCCACCTTGTTCTGCAGGTCGCCGGGAAGGAAGCCAAGCCGTTCTCCCGCTTCCACAGCGGGACGGGTCAGAATAATCCGGTTCACCGTCCGCTCCCGGAACGCCGCCACGGCTGCCGCCACCGCGAGATAGGTTTTCCCGGTGCCCGCGGGGCCAACGCCGATGGTCACGGTATTCTTCAGGATGGCTTTCATGTAGGTCTGCTGGCCAACGGTCTTTGCCTTAATGGGCTTTCCCTTGGCGGTGATGCAGACCACATCCTTGCCCCACTGATTCACCAGCTGCTCATTGCCCTCATTGACCAATGTGATCAGATAGCGCACCCGCTGCTCATCGATGGTCTCCCCCCGGGAGGCCAGGGACAGGAGGCTCTCCAGGGTCTTTGCCGCCTTATCCACCATTTCTTCGTCACCGGTAATTTTCAGGTCCGTACCCCGGTTAATGATGCGCACATTCAGTGCTTCCTCAATCCGCCGGATGTTTTCATCGAAGGAGCCGAAGACCGAAATCAGGTCATCCACCCGCTCCACATTGATCATTCGTTCATTCTGATTGCCCATGGTTTTCTCCAATCTCCTCGGCACGTTCCCTGCCAATCATTTCCAGGCAGTCGTACTGCCCGGTCAAAACATATCCTCCTGCCCGGGAAAACACTGACTCCGATCCACCCAGTATTTTTCCTGCTACCATCTGAGAAGCCAGATACGCGCCGGCAAAGGCTTTCAGCTCCTCTTGTACAGTTCCTTCCTCCGGTGCCCCTGGCACCGTGTCCCAGAAGGTCAGCTTCTCCACCGCCAGAGCTGCCGGAAGTTGGAACCCGCCGGGCAGGACAAGGGGATATTCCGTTTCTATTCTACCACAACTGCCATCCCAAATTCCACTCCCTTTCCATAAATTTATGCGTTTTTTTCCGAGAATCAAGCTGTACCGAACTGCCGAGCCGGTCTGCTCCGTCCGCTCAGCCCATTCCGAGGGCGCAACAACCGTGATTTCTCTGCGGGTTCGGGCATAAACCTCCCCTTTGGCCCAGGCTGCCCGGATACAGATTCCGCAGTCGGTATAGCCGGAAATCAGGACCTGTCCCTGCCGCACCGCCTGACCGGGGACGCATTTTGGTGTCCCCTCCAGCGCGGTGCAGGAAACGATCACCCCATCCCTGGCGGCAACGATACTGCCGACCCGGTTTTTTCTGTTCTCTTCCGTCTCCTCCGCGGTACGTTCCCGTACAGAAATCACGGCAGTACACCCCCGGGTATTGACGCCAGCCCATTGAAGCTCCGGAATCGCCCCCAGCAGAGCGTTTTTGATTCTTTCACTGCGCACACCCCGGCGAGACGCGCCGAAACCAATGCCCAGTGCTTCTGCCTCCCCCAGAATCTGCCTGTCCGGCAGGGTGCTGTTTCCCTCCACCCGGACAAAAAGCACCCTGGTTGGCAGATACAGCGTCAGAAAAAACACAAGACAAAGGGATAGCATCAGCAGGGGCCTGGTAAATAAGCGTTTTGCCGTCCAATAGATGCCAAGTGTGCGCACCAGTTCAAGGCGGTCCCCTCTTTTTTCGCATAGCTTTTTCAGGGCCCGAACATCCCGGCGGAATACCCGGAACCGGAGCACCAGGGGCTCCACCCGTGTCACGGAAAACACTGCGATATGGTTTTCCGCGGCGGAAGCCAGGGTCCCCTCCGGGGCGGCGCCGGTAAGCTCCACCTCCACCATTCCCGCCATTGAATTCCACAGATTCATCCTCAGCCCCTCCGAATCAGATTCACGCTGTCGATGCGTCCGGCAATCACCAGCCGTTCCTTTGTCATCTGTTTCAGCTCCAGCCCACAGCCGGCAATGCAGACAGTTCCGTAATTCACCCGGACGCCGATTCGCTCGGCACTGTATTGGGTCACGCCGCCGTGTTTTTCGATGAGGACACGGCGATCTCCTGCCAGTTCCACGATTGCCTGCCCGGGAAGCGGCTCCCCCGGCAGATCGGCTCCCTCTGCCAAACGTTCCAGAAACCGAACACTTTTCATGGTCTCACCCCTTTTGAAAAGCATATGAATGGGAGACGGCCGAATTGCATAGATTCTTCCGAGGTGATTGTCTGTGCAGGCAAAGCGTTATGCCCTGGGAGCAGGCGCGGGGTTTTGTTTGATCCTGTTGATTTTGGACAGCAGAACCGCCCTTTCCGGTGCCGTTTCCGGAATTGAACTGTGTATCAAATCTGTCATACCCGCTTTGTTTCCCTTTTTCGTGCTCTCCGACGTGCTTGTTTCCGCCCTGTGGGGAAGCAATACGAAGCTCCTTCGTCCGCTGGGACGCTTGTTTGGCATGCCCGAGGGCAGTGAATCCCTCCTAATCAGCGCGTTCCTGGGCGGCTATCCAGTGGGCGCCAGAGAAGTGTCCGGGGCATACGCGAAAGGACAGCTGAATAAAGAGGACGCCCTGCGGCTGCTTTCCTTCTGCAATCAGCCCGGTCCGGCGTTTCTCTTTGGCATGGTAGGACCGGCCCTTTCAGGAAAATGGATGGTCTGGGTACTATGGGGAATTCTCCTGCTCAGCGCCCTGCTTGTGTCCGCTCTTACAAAGCCGGGGCAATCCCATACGGAGCTTCCTGCCCGCAGGCTTCCGACCCCAGCTTCCGCCATGGGAAACGCCCTCCACAGTATGGGAGCCGTCTGTGGGTGGGTTGTCACGTTTCGGGTGGTTTCGGCGTTTCTGGAGCGCTGGGTGCTGTGGTTTCTTCCGGGGGTATGGAAAACAGGGGTTCTGGGTGCTCTTGAGCTGAGCAACGGCTGCTGTATGCTCACGGAAATTCCCGACAGCCGTGTACGGTTTCTGCTCGCTGCCGGGATGCTCTCTTTCGGCGGATTGTGCGTTGCCATGCAGACGGTTTCCTTGCTGGGAAATCTTCCGTCAAAGTCCTTTCTTCTGGGGAAGCTGCTGCAAACCGGGTTTGCTCTGGGGCTCGCCCTGGCATATCTTCAGGGGAAGCTTTGTTACTGGATTTTTCCCGTGGTCCTTGCCTTTATCGTATTATTCCGGAAAAAGGCAGTAGCTTTTTCCAAAAAGCCGTTGTATAATGGATGAAAATGATTGGTGCTTTACTCTCTCAGGCAGGAGGTTTTCCGATGCTGTTCCGAAAAAAAATACCACATTGCTGCGGATACTGTGTCCACTGTACGCAGATGGAAGAAGGTCTGATGCTTTGCAGCAAGCGGGGCGTGAAACGGTCCGAAGACCGCTGTTTTCGCTTCCGCTACGATCCCTGCAAGCGAATTCCGTCAAAGCCAAAGGCTCTGGACTTTTCCAAATATGAAGCGGAAGATTTTTCCCTGTA
>CAMEIK010000002.1 GCA_945918315.1 uncultured Clostridia bacterium | reverse complement strand
CTATCTCCGCCGGGCGGCGGCAATGGTCACGATGTGCACTTCCTTCGCACCCATACCCCGGAGAATTCTTCCGCATTCCGATGCTGTGGCACCGGTTGTGTAGATGTCATCCAGCAGCACGACCCGCTTTCCGGTCAGGTCTATTTTCTCGCAGGGAGCGAAGGCTCCGGCAACATTGGCCCGTCTGGCTTCCGGCGTTGCCTGCTGAAACTGAGGGCGGGTATTGCGGACCTTCTTCAGCAGCCGCACCGGCGCAAATCGAAGCTCCCTTCCCACCGCTCTTGCCAGGAGCTCGGTCTGGTCGTAGCCACGGCGCATTCGCCGCAGGCCGCTCACGGGAACCCAGGTCAGATAATCAAACCCCTCAGGAAAGGTTTCCTCCAGCCGCAAAGCCACCATTCTTCCGTATCCGGTGGAAAGGTGGGCTTTCCTGCAGAATTTAAACCTGTGGATGCTCTTCCGGACGTCTCCCTCATAGTACCAGACTGCGGTGAAACTGTCAAGAAAACGCAGGTTAAGATTTCCTTTGGGAGCGGGTTTTGACCGGCTGTAAGGATACTCCGGGGCGTTTACCCGGCAGACGCCGCAAAGATCCGTCTCCTGTTTCTTCAGAACCCGCCCGCAGAGGATGCATTTGGAAGGATAGAGGACTTCCCCCAGCCACGAAAGAATCATCATGGGCATTTCCCCTGAAGCCGAAGCTTCAGTCCCGTATATCGCCGGTTTTTCTTGGCGTTTTCCGTCATGGCCTGAACGGTTTCCTCCCGGCCCACAATAATCAGCAGCTCTCTGGCCCGGGTGATAGCGGTATACAGTACGCTCCGGGACATCAGGTAGGGAGACCCGTTCCAGGCAGTGAGAATCACCGCCCGGTACTCGCTGCCCTGGCTCTTATGCACCGTGACGGCGTAGGCAAGCCCCAGTTCTCCCAGCTGGGAAAAATCGTAGTCGGCCTTCTTATCGTCAAAGACAACGGTCATAGTCTCCGCCCCGGGGTCGATGGACTGAACTGTCCCCACATCTCCGTTGAAAATACCCGCGCCAACGGCGCTTCCGTCGGTCTTCTGCCACATTATATCATAGTTGTTCCGAATTTGCATCACCCGATCGCCTTCACGGAAAGAAAAATCTCCGAACTGCCGTTCTTTTTTCTCAGGTGTCGGAGGATTCAGTGCCGCCTGCAGCATCAGATTGAGGTTGCCCGTTCCCACGGCTCCTTTTCGGGTGGGAGAAAGCACCTGAATCTGCTCCGGGAGGATGCCCATGTTCCTGGGAAGGCGGGTGGTGCACAAATCCCGCACCGTCTGAAGCAGGGTCTGCTCCGACTGCCGCCGCATAAAGAAGAAATCACTTTGGGTATTGCGCAATTCCGGCTGCTGTCCCTGATTGACCCGGTGCGCATTCATAACAATCAGGCTCTGCTGGGCCTGACGGAAGATTTCCGTGAGCCGGACAGCGGGAAGCACCCCGCTGCGGAGCATATCGCTGAAGGGGGAGCCCGGTCCCACCGGCGGCAGCTGGTCCGGGTCACCCACAAGAATCAGACGCTTCCCCTGGGGTACTGCCCGAAGAAGACTTCCCAGTAGCAGAACATCCACCATGGACATCTCGTCCACAATGACGGCATCCGCCTTCAGAGGGTTATCTTCATCCCGGGCAAAGACCATTTTTCCGGTAGCCGGGTCAATACCCGCCTCCAATAGCCTGTGGATGGTGGAAGCGTCCTCCCCGGTGACCTCGGTAAGCCGTTTGGCTGCCCGGCCCGTGGGGGCTGCCAGCACACATTTCAGGCCCATATTCCCAAATAAAGACAGAATTCCTTTCAGAATCGTGGTTTTGCCGGTGCCCGGTCCTCCGGTGATGAGCAGAAGCCCCTGCTCCGCCGCGGTGCGGATGGCGTCTTTCTGCCCGGCGGAATAGGCGATTCCGCTTTCCGACGCGGCTTGTTCGATCATCCTGTTCAGCCCCGGCGGAGGGGGGAAGCGCAGGGCCGACGCCGCCGTCAGCGCCCGGCAGCAGAAGGTTTCCGCCTCATAAAGCTCCGGAAGATAATCAACGGGAATCTCCGTAAGGGTATCCGTCATCAGCCTGTCCGCTTCCCGGAGCCGTGCCATTCCCGCCCGGATGGTTTCCTCATCCACGGAAAGAAGCTGGGCCGCGGCGGCGGAAAGCTTGTTTTCCGGCAGAAAACTGTGTCCGGCAGACAGGTTGTAGGTCAGCTCAAAGAGGATGCCTGCCTCCACCCGCCGGGGGTCGTCCGCCGCCACCCCAAGCTCGATGGCAAACCGGTCCACCGCGCTAAAGGGGGCGTCCAGGCCGTCATCCATAAGTAAATACGGATCCTCGTACAGCAGCTCCGTGGCGCTGTCTCCGTAAAGCTTATAGGTTCGCACCGCCAGCTCCGCGGGCAGACCGTGGAGGGCAAAAAACTCCATCAGCTGACGCATGCCGGTCTGAAGCCGAAACTCCTCCCCGATCAGCTTCGCCCTTTCCGCAGAAATCCCGGGAACCTCGGCAAGCCGCCCCGGCTCCCGCTCCATGATCCGCAGGGTATCCTCCCCAAAGGCATCCACAATTCTGGCAGCCATCCGGGGCCCAATGCCCTTGATAATCCGGCTGGACAGATAACTGAGAATCTCCATGCCGGTCTGGGGCATGAGCCGCTCCAGAAACTCTGCCTCGAACTGGCGGCCATAGCTGGCATGGTTCCCCCATTTCCCTGTGACCACCAGCCGCTCCCCTACCGCGGGAAGGGGAATTGTCCCGACAACGGTAACATTCTGGCCTCCCCCCACCGACAAACGGAGAACGGAATAACCGTTTTCATAATTCTGATACACCACCGCCGACACGGTGCCCTGAAGGATTTCCATCTCCTGCTGTGCCAAATTCTTTCTCTCCTAACTGCAATTCCCGGACAAGCTGCTCCGGTGTGAGGGTTTCCACGCCGGAAAGGCAAGCGACTTCCTCTCTGTGGTTTTCATCGGCAAGCAGCACAAGCCGCCCACGGAACAAACCCAATTCCCGCAGCAGCTCCAGCCGCCTGGCAAGCAGAACCGCCCGGCAAGGCTCTCCCAGACAAATCACTGTGCCCCCTCCGCCGCTGAGCAGGCATCCAACCGCCGTCCACAGTACGCAAAGCATCCCAAAAGACAAAAGCATCCCAATCAGAACCCGCACAAGGCATCCCCCCGGATCAGGATACGCGTCCGGCGCTTCTTTTGCGCCTGTACTTTCTGAGATATTTTACTACACTTTTTCAAGAAAAGAAAGACCTTTTTCATAACTGATGGCAGATAGCCTTTCAGGCTCTTTTCTGTTTTATAGTGTGTTTCCTTTTTTCCGAAAAGTGTTTACCGATTTTTCATAAAAGCCGCTTGCATCTTGGCAGGTTTGCGGGTATAATAGGATAGATCGTTTTGGCAACCAGGCGGGACGCTTTGCCCTGTCTGTATTTCGGTTTGCGGGAGGGACGGCGGAATGCGGGATCTGAATCTGCTGGTCTTCCTGACCCAGCTTGGGTTCACCGTTGCCTTTCCTCTGGCCGGCTTTGTGCTGCTGGCAATCTGGCTGCGGAGTGCCTTTGGCTGGGGCACCTGGGTAATCTGGGCGGGACTGGCTCTGGGCCTCACCTGCGCCGTCACCGGGTTCCGGGACGCCCTGAAAACCATGGACCGCATGTCCCGGGATGAAAAGAAAGAGGATCCCCCCGTTTCTTTCAACGAACATAACTGACCCGTAGCTATTCAGTAGCCACAATTTTCTTCGGCGAAAATTCGAAAGATAGGGAAAAACCGGGAGATTTCCACACCAGTGTGCGCTGCTTTATCGCAATGACACGGGTGACTGAATCGTTACACTGACCCTTTTGTTTTCAGGAGGTATCCTATGGGCTCATGCAAAGCTGCCCTGCGCGCCACCGCCCCCATTGCCCTGGGGGTCACGGTACTTACCGGACTGATGCTTATGATGTATGCCCTGCTTGGCTTCTTCCGGCTGCCGGTTCTGTGGGGCGCCATCGCCGGTACCGGGCTGGCACTGCTGAATTTCTTCCTCATGGCCCTGTCCGCCGGCACTGCCGCGGATAAGGCCCAGAATCAGGATGTAAAGGGCGGACAGGCCGTCATGCAGCTTTCCTACCTTTTCCGGCTGGTCGTTCTCTTTGCGCTGCTGGTAGTTTGCGTCAAGCTTTTTGGCTTTGATCCTCTGGCTTCCGTATTGCCGGTTGTCTTTGTCCGGCCTGTAATCACCGTTTATGAGCTATTTCTGAAGAAAGGTGAGAAAATCCAATGAATGTAGATGTCCGAGGGCCGTTTATTTACTTCACAATTCCGATTTTCGGGGGCATCCATATTACCCAGACGCTGGTTTCCTCCGCAGTGGTTACAGTGCTGCTTTGCGTGAGCTTTATTCTTCTGGGTAAGGGGCTCCAGAAGCGTCCCACCGGGCGCCAGGTGCTGGTAGAAAAGGGCATTACCATGCTTTATAACATGACCATTCAGTCCATGGGCGAGCACAACGCTTACTGGTTCCCCTTCATCTGCACCCTGTTCCTGAGCAGTATCTGCGGGAGCCTCATCGGCATGACCGGTTTCCTCCGGTCCACCACTGCTGATGTAAGCACCACCCTGACCTGGGCGCTGATGGTCACCGCCGTCATCTGGTACAATAATATTTCCCGCAACGGCTTTGTGGGCTGGCTGAAGGGCTTTACCGAGCCCATTGTGGTCATGACCCCCATGAATATCATTTCCGAAATTGCCCAGCCCATCAGTATGGCCTTCCGTCACTTCGGCAACGTGGCAGGCGGCGGCGTCATCACCACCATTCTTTACAGCGCCCTGTCCCTGGTTTCCACCATTGTTCTGAATCTGATTGCCTCCAGCGGCATCGCGGTATCCATCGTTCTGCTGGTCCTTGCCCTGGGCTTGATCCTCTGGGGCAGAAAGAACGGGAAAAAGGCGCCTCTGTTTTTCGGGATCATCAGCGGCGCTTTGGGGTTCTTCGGTCTTCTGCAGGCCCTTGGCGTTCTTTCCGGAGTACCCATTTTTGCCCTGGGTATTCCCGCGGTTCTGTCTCTTTACTTTGACCTGTTCTCCGGCTTTGTCCAGGCGCTGGTCTTTACTCTGCTTTCCATGATCTATATTTCCGCATCCTGCCCCCCGGAAGAAACCTCCGCCCAGGCATAAACCGGAAAGCATTCCCTTGTTATCCAAATAAATAAAGATAAAATCAAACATCAACTAGGAGGAACTATTATGGAACTCGCTTCTGCAATCGCAATCGCCGGCAAAGCTATCGGCGCAGGTATCTGCATGGGCATCGGCGCTATCGGCCCCGGTATCGGTGAAGGCACCGCTGTCGCTCACGCGCTGGACGGCATGGCCCGGCAGCCCGAGGCAACCGGCACCCTGCGTACCAACATGATTCTTGGCTGCGCCATCGCGGAAACCACCGGTATCTACTCTCTGATTATCGCATTCCTGATTCTGTTCGCCCTGTAATTCCTGTTCGGATCCTGCCACGAAAGGAGGAATGGGCAAATGGATCAATTTGAAGCCTTTCTTGGGGTCAATCCCTGGACGGCTCTGTTTACCCTGCTGAACTTCCTGCTGGTATTGTATGTGGGCAAGCGGTTTCTTTACGGTCCCGTTATGAAGATGATTCAGGACCGTCAGAATGAGATCGACGACATGTACGCCAAGGCGGACGCGGCAAAAACCGATGCCGCCAAGCTGCGGGACACCTATCAGCAGCAGCTTTCCCAGGCCCAGTCGGAGTCCGACCGGATCGTCAAGGAAGCAACCCTCCGGGCTCAAAACCGGGAGGAGGAAATTCTTCGCAAAGCCGCCGCGGATGCCGATGCTATCCGGGACAAAGCCATCGCGGACATTGCCCAGGAAAAGAAAAAGGCTGTCAACGATGCCAAAAACGAAATTTCCGGTCTGGCCATGGCCATTGCCGGAAAGGTTGTGGAGCGGGAGCTGACCCAGGCGGATCAGTCTGCACTCATTGACCGCTTCATTCAGGACCTGGGGGATCCGTCATGACCGGCCCGGGCAGCGTTTACGGTCAGGCCCTGTATGACCTGGCGTCCGAGGAAAACCTCACCGCTCCCATTCTGGAGCAGCTGCGGGCTCTGGAAGGTTCCTTCCGGGAGGAACCGGACTTTATCCGCCTGCTCAGCTCCCCTACTCTCAGCAAAGAGGAACGGTGCAGGATTCTGGATGACAGCTTCCGGAACCATATACACATCTATGTTCTGAACTTTCTGAAGCTTCTGACCGAGCGCGGCTATATGCGCGCTTTCTTCGACTGCTGCAGAACATTCACCGAAAACTATTACGCGGATAACAACATGTTGGAGGTTACCGCCGTCACCGCCGTTCCGCTGACGCAAAAGCAGCGCGGCGCCCTCACGGACAAGCTTACCGCCATTACCGGCAAGACCATCCTGCTGCAAAGCAAGCTGGATCCCACCTGTTTGGGCGGTATGCGGCTGGACTATGACGGACAGCGGCTGGACGACACGGTGTCCCACCGGCTGGATTCCATTCGGGATCTGCTGAAAAACACCGTACTCTGACAAGAAAGCAGGGACTGTATGGAACTGAGACCTGAAGAAATTACAAAAATCATTCGCAATCAGATTAAAAATTACGAAAACCGCATGGAAGTCAGCCAGACCGGTGTGGTCATTCTGGTGGGCGACGGAATTGCCCGCGCCTCCGGACTGGACCAGTGCATGGCCGGTGAGCTGGTGGAATTCCCCGACGGCTCCTATGGTATGGCCCAGAATCTGGAGGAGGAAACTGTCTCCATTGTCATTCTCGGCTCCGATCAGGGCATCAAAGAGGGAGATACCGTCAAACGTACCGGCAAGGTTGTCTCCGTCCCCGTAGGCAAGAACCTGATCGGCCGCGTTGTGAACGCTTTGGGTGAGCCCATCGACGGCAAGGGCGCCATTGAGGCGGAAGCTTACCGTCCCATCGAAAGCCCCGCTCCCGGCATTATTGAGCGCAAGCACGTCAGCATTCCCCTTCAGACCGGTATCAAGGCCATTGACTCCATGATCCCCATCGGCCGCGGCCAGCGTGAGCTGATCATCGGCGACCGGCAGACCGGTAAGACCACCATCGCCACCGACACCATTCTGAACCAGAAGGGCAAAAATGTCATCTGCATCTATGTCGCTATCGGTCAGAAGCGGTCCACCGTGGCCCAGGTTGTGGACAGCCTCACCGTAGGCGGCGCCATGGACTACACCATTGTTGTGTCCGCTACCGCTTCGGAGCTGGCCCCCATGCAGTATATCGCCCCCTACGCCGGCTGCGCCATGGGTGAGTACTTTATGCACCAGGGCAAGGATGTCCTTGTGATCTATGACGACCTGAGCAAGCACGCCGTGGCATACCGTGCCATTTCCCTGCTGATCCGCCGTCCCCCCGGACGGGAAGCTTACCCCGGTGATGTCTTCTACCTCCACTCCCGTCTGCTGGAGCGGGCGGCGCAGCTTTCTCCCGAACTGGGAGGCGGCAGCCTGACTGCCCTGCCCATCATTGAGACCCAGGCAGGCGACGTGTCCGCCTACATTCCCACCAATGTGATTTCCATCACCGACGGTCAGATCTTCCTGGAAACAGAACTGTTCAACTCCGGCATCATGCCCGCCGTAAACCCCGGTATCTCCGTATCCCGTGTGGGCGGCGATGCCCAGATCAAGGCCATGAAGCAGGTCGCCGGCTCTTTGAAGCTTCTCTACTCCCAGTACCGGGAGCTGCAGAGCTTTGCCCAGTTTGGTTCCGACCTGGACGCGGACACCAAAGCCCGGCTTGCGCTGGGTGAGCGGATCGTGGCGGTGCTGAAGCAGAAGAACGGTACTCCCAAGGAAGTCGCCCAGCAGGTCTGCATCCTCTACGCCGTCACCCATGGCTACCTGACCCGAATCGATGTGGAAAAGGTACCGGAGTTTGAAAAGCAGCTGGAAGAGCACATGGATCTGCGGTATCCTCAGGTGCTGGAATCCATCCGTGCCACCGGCAAGCTGGACACCGACACCGAGCTGACGCTGAAAAAAGCCCTGGAGGAGCTGGAAGCCCAGTTCTGCCCGGCGTAAGGAGGGATCGAGATGGCCGGTGTTTCCACAAAGGAAATCAAAAACCGGATCCGGAGCATGGAGAGCACAAAGCAGATCACCAAGGCTATGGAAATGGTGGCCGCCTCCAAGCTTCGCCGCGCCCAGGCGCAGGTCCTGAATTCCCGCCCCTATTTTGAAATCCTCTACAAAACCATTCAGAATATTACCGCCACCAACCGGGAGCTCAGCTCTCCTTATCTCCTCCCCCAATCGGAGGGTGGTGTGCTGTGCATTGTGATTGCCGGTGACAGAGGGCTTGCCGGCGGCTACAACAGCAACGTATTGAAGCTTGCTCAGCAGAAGCTGGAGGGAGCGGACGCCCAGGTACTTCCCATCGGCAAAAAAGCTGTGGAGTTCTTCCGCAGCCGGAAGATTCCCGCGTTTACGGAAGCCTATGCCGACGCGTCGGATGTGTCCATTGGAGACTGCTTCTCCATTTCCAAGCAGGTATGCAAAGCCTTTCACTCCGGAAAAATCCACAGTGTCTATGTGGCCTATACGAATTTCGAATCCATGCTTTCCCAGTCCCCTGCCCTGATGCAGCTGCTGCCTCTGACGGCCCGGCAGGAACCGGATGGACACGTTCCCGCCGGGATCGAGTATGAGCCCAGCTCTGAGGAGGTCTTCGAGGCCATTATCCCGGAATACCTGGGCGGCGTCCTCTACGGGGCCCTGTGTGAAAGCCGGGCCTCGGAGCAGGCCGCCCGCCGAACCGCCATGGACAACGCCACCCAGAACGCCGAGGAAATGATTGCCGATCTCAGCCTCAAGTTCAACCGGGCCCGGCAGGCTGCCATTACCCAGGAGATCACGGAGATCGTGGCGGGTTCCTGATTTTCCCACTCCATTTTCCCCAAGGAAATTGCGTGAAACCAATCACAAGGAGTTGAATCCTATGACCAATAACAAGGGAACTGTGATCCAGATCATGGGTCCTGTTCTTGATATTCGATTCCCCGACAATCAGCTTCCCACACTGCTCAGCGCCATTCATATTCCCTGCGGTGACCGGATGATCACTGCGGAGGTGGCACAGCATATCGGTGACAATGTGGTCCGCTGCATCGCGATGTCCTCCACCGATGGGCTGCAGCGTGGTGTGGAAGCTACCGATACCGGCTCCCCCATCACCGTCCCCGTCGGCGAGGAATGCCTGGGCCGGGTCTTCAATCTGCTGGGAGAGCCCATCGACAACAAGCCCGCGCCGGAAAACCAGGAACGGTGGCCCATTCACCGCCCGGCGCCTGCCTATGAAGAGCAGCAGCCCGCCACCGAGATCCTGGAAACCGGCATCAAGGTCATTGACCTGATCTGCCCCTACGCCAAGGGCGGCAAGATCGGTCTGTTCGGCGGCGCCGGTGTCGGCAAAACCGTTCTGATTCAGGAGCTGATCTACAACATCGCCACCGCCCACAACGGCTACTCCGTATTCACCGGCGTTGGTGAGCGGACCCGTGAGGGCAACGACCTGTACAACGAAATGACCGAGTCCGGCGTTATCAGCAAGACCGCCATGGTCTTCGGTCAGATGAACGAGCCCCCCGGAGCCCGTATGCGGGTGGGTCTGTCGGGCCTTACCATGGCCGAGTACTTCCGGGATGTGAAGCACCAGGATGTGCTGCTGTTCATTGACAATATCTTCCGCTTTACCCAGGCCGGCTCCGAGGTCTCCGCGCTGCTGGGCCGTATGCCCTCCGCGGTCGGCTATCAGCCCACCCTGGCTACGGAAATGGGCGCCCTCCAGGAACGGATCACCTCCACCCGGGACGGCTCCATTACCTCCGTGCAGGCGGTCTACGTTCCCGCTGACGACTTGACTGACCCCGCCCCCGCCACCACCTTTGCCCACCTGGATGCCACCACCGTTCTGGACCGCGGCATCGCGAGCCTGGGTATCTACCCCGCCGTGGATCCCCTGGACTCCACCTCCCGGATTCTGTCCCCGGAAATTCTGGGCCGGGAGCACTACGAGGTTGCCCGGGCGGTGCAGAGTATTCTCCAGCGCTACAAGGAGCTGCAGGATATTATCGCCATCATGGGTATGGACGAGCTGAGCGAAGAGGACAAGCTGACGGTGAACCGGGCCCGGAAGGTCCAGCGGTTCCTGTCCCAGCCCTTCCACGTAGCCGAGCAGTTTACGGGATATCAGGGCAAGTACGTTCCTCTGAAGGACACCATCCGCAGCTTTAAGGAGATCATCGAGGGCAAGCACGACGATATTCCTGAATCCTTCTTCCTGTTCGCCGGTTCCATCGACGAGGTGGTGGCGAAATACCGGGGCGGTGAAACCAAATGACCCCTTTCCCTCTGAAAATCGTAACCCCTGACGGGCTGCTGTTTGACGGCGAAGCGGAGGAAATCCTTGTAAGGACCACCTCCGGCGACGTGGCGATTCTGGCTGGACACATCAACTATGTGGCGCCCCTAGGCATGGGCAGAGCCACCGTGGTTTCCGGCGGAAACCGCCGCACCGCCGCCTGCATCGGCGGTATGCTCAGCGTGGTGGACGGAGCCGTAACATTGGTTCCCACCACCTTTGAGTGGGCGGAGGACATCGACCTGCCCCGGGCGGAGGCTTCCCTGCAGCGTGCGGATAAGGTTTTGCACGACAAGACCTCTTCCGATACCGATCTGCGTCTGGCGGAAGCAAGGCTCCGCCGGGCCCTGGTACGCAAGAGCGTTGCCGGCAATCTGTAATCCTTTGGAGCCGTAAAGCACCTGTGCCATTTCTTCAAATGGCCGGCGTGTTTTACGGCTCCTTTTTTGTTTCCAGGAATTTTTTACAAATTTTTGCTTTTCCTCTTGTAAATTCCGCCGAATTGGCGTATACTTACCTATATTTCCCGAGAGAGAGGATCAAGATTATGGAACTGATTTCTGTCAGAGACCTGTTTAAGCACACGGCGGACTACGCCGGAAAAACCGTCACCGTGGGCGGCTGGGTGCGTTCCATCCGGGCCAGCAAGCAGTTTGGCTTTATCGTGCTGAATGACGGTACTTATTTCACCCCGGTCCAGGTGGTTTACCACGATACCATGGACAATTTCCAGCAGATTTCCAAGACCAATGTGGGCGCAGCCCTTATTGTCACCGGTGAACTGGTGCTCACCCCCGACGCAAAGCAGCCCTTTGAAATCCAGGCGGAAACCGTCACCGTAGAGGGCCCCTCCACCGGTGACTATCCCCTGCAGAAGAAGCGTCACTCCATGGAGTTCCTGCGGACCATGCCCCATCTGCGCCCCCGAACCAACACGTTCCAGGCCGTCTTCCGTGTCCGTAGTCTCATCGCCTACGCCATCCATCAGTTCTTCCAGGAGCGGGACTTTGTCTATGTCCACACCCCCCTGATTACCGGTTCCGACTGCGAGGGTGCCGGCGAAATGTTCCAGGTCACCACCATGGATCTGAACAACATTCCCAAAACCGTGGACGGAGCCATCGACTTCAGCCAGGACTTCTTCGGCAAGCCTACGAACCTGACTGTCTCCGGCCAGCTCAACGGCGAGACCTTTGCCATGGCCTTCCGGAACATCTACACCTTTGGTCCCACCTTCCGGGCCGAAAACTCCAACACCACCCGGCACGCCGCCGAGTTCTGGATGATCGAGCCGGAAATCGCCTTCGCCGACCTGAACGACGATATGCGTCTGGCGGAGGACATGATCAAGTATATCATCGCCTTTGTTCTGGAGCGGGCCCCGGAGGAAATGAACTTCTTCAACGCCTTTGTGGATAAGGGCCTGCTGGACCGGCTGAACCACGTTCTTACTTCCGATTTCGGCCACATCACCTACACTGACGCCATTGCCCTGCTGGAGCAGCACAACGACCAGTTCGAGTATCCTGTCCACTGGGGAAGCGACCTGCAGACGGAACATGAGCGCTACCTCACCGAGGTCATCTTCCGCAAGCCCGTATTTGTCACCGACTATCCCAAGGAGATCAAGGCCTTCTATATGAAGCTGAATCCCGACGGAAAGACCGTGGCTGCCATGGACTGCCTGGTGCCCGGCATCGGCGAAATCATCGGCGGCTCCCAGCGTGAGGACAACTATGATCTGCTGAAGAGCCGGATTGAGGAACTGGGGATGCGGGCTGAGGACTACGACTTCTATATGGATCTGCGCAAGTACGGCTCTGCCCGTCACGCCGGCTTCGGTCTGGGCTTTGAGCGCTGCGTCATGTACCTCACCGGCATGAGCAACATCCGGGATGTACTTCCCTTCCCCCGCACCGTGGGCAACTGTGAGATCTAACCTTATAAAAACAGCGGACCGCAGCCCGGTCCGCTGTTTTTATAGGTATGAATGTACCTGTTCTCTTATTTCTTCGGCCGCTTGCGGCAGAGATATTCGTCCAGCTTCTGCTTCATATTTTCGGGAATCTCCTTAGCCACCGGACAGAAAGCGGCATTGGCCATCCGGTCTGAAAAAGCGATCAGGAAGTCAATATCCTCCGCCATCTGCTCCCCGCTCATAAGGGCCATAGTGTCGTAGCTGTTATGAATAGTAGCGGTGTTGTGGGGCGCAATCCGGGCAAAGGATACCGCGGGAATGCCGTGGTCGGCAAAGGGCGTGGAATCGCTGGAATAGACGTCCTGCCTCCCCTCAATTCCCATACCCTGCTCAGCGGCAAAGTAATCCAAATAATGGCAGAGTTTTTCCTCCGTGGTGGCGCAGTATATGAACTTGCCCATGATACAGCCAATCATATCCAGGTTGATGTTCAGGACCGCATCCTTCAACTCCGCCTCGTGAGCCTCGCAGTAGGCCTTGGAGCCCAGCAGACCCCGTTCCTCACTGCCGCACCAGACAAACCGCAGGCCGTAGCTGTGGGGATGGGTGGTGAAATACTCCGCGATCCCCAGAAGTCCCACAGAGCCGGACATATTGTCGTAGGCGCCCTGGGAAAGAGAGGTGGAGTCATAGTGGGCGGTAAAGACAATGTACTCTTTCCGCTGCCCGGGCATTTCCAGCACGACGTTGTGGCTTTCGCCCTGGTACTCCCGCTGCTGCAAGGTAATCTTCGCTGTCTTGGCTCCCCGGTTCACAAGGGCGATGGCAGCCTTGGCATTGATATTCACACCGGGGATCTTGTTGCCCTTGTGAACGTAGCTCCGCAGCTCCCGCTGGTCAATATCAAAGTCCACATAGTTGGCGTTACCGCCATAGGTAATAAAGCCCACCGCGCCGTTTTCCAGCAGATCCTGATAGAGCCAGTAACCCATATAGCCATCCACCAGAACGATCTTGCCCCTGCACTGGCTTAAAGACCAGGCATCCCGGGCCCGGAGATAGTAGAGGGGGGCTTCTACGGTACCGCTGCCCGCGTTCCGGTAGCCCTTGCAGGTAACGGCTTCCCCGTCCACCCAAAGGCCATCCTCCTCCATATCCGCCATATCCACGGGAAACGCTTCCAGGCCGGCTTCCAGGCCCAGAGCGGCAACCCGCTGCCGGAGGTACTCCGCCGTCCTCAATTCCTCCTGGGTTCCGCCCATGCGGACATAGGCTGTGTCATGAAAAATCTGCATAATCTGATCCGGTTTCATGAATGTTCCTCCTGTAATGATTCTACCGTATCATCATACTCCTTTTTTCGCCGAAATACAACAGCAAATGATTCAACCGCTGATAGAATTCCCGATTCAAGCACCGCTTGATTGACGAATCCGCCCGCTCTGTGATATTCTGATGGCACACGACAGGACCTGCCAAACATCAGAAAGGATGAAATACAAAATGTTTGATATGAACCGTATCGGAAAGGCCATCCGCACCGCCCGGATCGGCAAGAACATGACCCAGATGGAGCTTGCGGATCAGATGGGCGTCAGCTTTCAGGCGGTCAGCAACTGGGAGCGGGGAAGCTCCATGCCGGATATTGCCAAGCTGGAAACCCTGAGCCAGATCCTGGACCTGGACATTCATCTGCTCCTCGGCGGCCAGTCCCAGGCCTCTATGGCCGTTGAAAAGGTACTGACAGAGCCGGAAGCAGTCCTCTCCGTGAAGGAACTGGCCGAGGTGGCACCCATTCTTTCCCCTGACCAGGTCCACGCTGAGGTGAATAAGGCGACTCAGGATGGCGGAGCAAAGACAACCCTCAAGGACATCAGCCCTCTGCTTCCCTTTCTGGATGAGGACATGACCGACGAGATCATCGGAAACATCCACTATGACAGCCTGGCAGAGCTTGCCTGCGCCGCACCTTTTCTTAGTGAAAGTCAGCTGGATGCTCTGGTCTGCAAGGCGGACACCAGCGACTGGGAAGGCATTCTGGCCCTCGCACCTTTTTTAAGTGGTGACACCCTGGATAGTCTGGCAGAGCGCTGCATGGAGAGAGTGGATGCACACAAGCTTACCCAGCTTGCTCCTTTCCTCAGCGAGCAGACGCTGTCCAGGATAGCAGAAAAAATGGGGGACATTGACCTGCACACCCTTGTCGGACTGGCGCCCTTTCTGGAAGAGGTAACTCTGGACAGGATCGTGAAGCGTGAACTGGACAAAGGATGCAGTATCCAGGCCCTCACCCCCCTGTATCCATTCCTGAGCAGTGAAACCATGCGCAGGCTCATGCAGCATTTTCTCCGCACCGGAGACATAGAGGGAATGAAAGACGCGACAACCTTTCTGTGACCCGAAGGAGCAAAAGACTAAGATATTCACTCGCTCTGAACCAGCCGATTCCTCCCGCTGACAGCAAAACACGGTACGGTTTCTGGAAACCATACCGTGTTTTGTTATCTTAAAGAGCCTTCAGCACTTCCAGCAGGAAGTGCCAGGTGCGCTCCGTGGAGGCAATCTCCAGCTTTTCCCGGCTGGTGTGGATATCGTGCATCTGGGGGCCGATGGACACGCAGTCAAGGCCGGGAAGCTTCTGCCCCAGAAGCCCGCATTCCAGACCGGCGTGGATCGCCTGCACCTCGGGTTCTTTCCCGAACATCTGCCGGTAGATCCGGACCATGGTGTCCCGCAGGTCGGAATCCTTCCGGTACTCCCAGGCCGGGTACTCCCCCATCTGGGAGTAGCTTCCGCCGTAAAACGCGGAAAGCTCCCGAAGTTTCTCCAGCAGTGCCTGTTTTTCCTGGTTCACGCTGCTGCGGACGGAGAAGGTGGCGGTAAACCGGTCGCCCAGCTTGGCAATCCCCAGATTCAGGCTGGTCTGAACCAGGCCGGGAATATCGGCAGACCAGGCCTGCACACCGTTGGGCGCCGCGCAGAGCAGGGCAATCACCTTGGCGGTGTCTTCCGTAGAAAGACCGTTGCCCCCCAGCGCGTCCACATCAAAGGCCTGGACCGTAGCTTCCGGTTCATCGTACTTCTCACGGATCTCCGCCTGCAGAGCTTCCGCCACATCATTGATCCGTTCCAGGTGGATGCCCATGGCAACGGCCGTGGCCTGGCAGGACCGGGGAATGGCATTGTCCTTGGAGCCGCCGGAGAAGGAGGTCAGACACAGAGGCATCAGCTTCTGAATCCTGCCCAGGAATTCGCCCATGACCTTGTTGGCGTTGGCCCGGTTCTTATGAATCTCCGCGCCGGAGTGTCCGCCCCGCAGGCCGTCCACCGCCAGCCGGATGCAGGGGCCGTATACCGCATGGCGGGACCCGGGCAGGCAAATGAGCGCGGTGGCTCCGCCGGCACAGGACACCGTAAAGATGCCCTCATCCTCGGAGTCCAGATTGATCATCCGGCGCCCTTTCAGCATGCTCAGATCGATTCCCGAGGCACCCAGCATTCCGATTTCTTCATCGACGGTAATGATGACCTCCAGCGGAGGATGGGGGATGGTCTTATCCATCAGCAATGCCATGGCATAGGCTACAGCAATACCATCGTCCCCGCCCAGGGTGGTACCCTTGGCGTAGACACAGGTTTCATCATGGGCAACATCCAGACCCTCAGCGGCCATATCCAGGCAGCAGCCCGGATCTTTTTCGCACACCATATCCATGTGGCCCTGGAGGATCACCGGCGCGTGGTCTTCCATGCCGCAGGTTCCCTCGCCAAAGAGGATCACGTTATTCAGTTCATCCTGGATGCACCCAATCCCCTGCTCCCCGGCAAAGGCAACAAGATAGTCACTGATGGCCTTGGTATTCCGGGAACCGTGAGGGATGGAACAGAGCTTTTCAAAACAGGCAAACACCGCCTGGGGTTCAAGACCCGCCAGTTTCTGTGCTTCCATTGTATTTCCTCTCCTTTTCAATCAGAGTATAGTTCCATTCAGCGGAAGCGATACGCCCCGCGGGAAGGAAAGAATCACGATTTCCGTTTCTTTCCTGTGGGTATTCTATCACAAACGGCTTAAAAAGTCATCGTACAAAATAACAAAGACCACAGGACAAAATCCTGTGGTCCTATGTTCATTTTTCCGGAGGCGCTTACACCAGGCTCAGAAGCAGGGTCAGCAGAATCCAGCCGATGGCAATCCACTTGGTGGAAGTAGCCAGAACATGATCCAGACTGCCGTTCTTATTCTTGCTCAGATAAGAGTCAGAGGAGCCGGACAGAGCACCGGACAGACCAGCCTCCTTGCCGGACTGCAGCAGCACCACAACGATCAGCGCCAGGCTGGCGATAGCCTCCAGCACGATCAGAATCGTCTTAACAACACCCATGTAACTAACCTCCTTTGCGAAGGATTCTCGCAATGTGCAAAAAGCACAAAAATCTCGATAGCCTGTACAGTATACCACAGGCATTTGAAAAAAGCAAGAGGAAATCGGTACTTTTTCTGATTATTCGCCGATTCTTACTTCTGCACCCAGTTGCCGGTAGCAAGACAGTTCAGATAGCTTTCAATAAAGGGGTCCAGCGCACCGTCCATAACGGCGTTCACATTGGAGGTTTCACAGCCGGTACGGGTGTCCTTTACCAGGGTGTAGGGCATAAACACATAGTTGCGGATCTGGCTGCCCCACTCGATCTTCTGCTGCACACCCTTAATGTCACTGATCTTATCCAGGTGCTCCCGCTCCTTGATCTCCACCAGCTTACTGCGCAGCATACGAAGACAGGTTTCCTTATTCTGGAATTGGCTCCGCTCGGTCTGGCAGGCAACCACAATGCCGGTGGCCTTGTGGATCAGCCGCACCGCGGACGATGTTTTGTTGATGTGCTGGCCGCCTGCGCCGGAAGAACGGTAGACCTGCATCTCATAATCCTCAGGCTTGATCTCCACATCCTGGCTGTCGTCGGCAATGTCAGGAATCACCTCCACAGCGGAGAAAGATGTCTGCCGCCGGGCGTTGGAATCAAAGGGAGAGATCCGCACCAGCCGGTGGACACCATTCTCCCCTTTCAGGAAACCGTATGCGTTCTCACCCTCAATCATGATATCGGCGGATTTCAGTCCTGCTTCATCCCCTTCCAGATAGTCCAGAATCTTGTAGGTGAAGCCGTGAGCCTCCGCCCAACGGGTATACATCCGGTAAAGCATCTGACACCAGTCCTGAGCTTCTGTTCCGCCAGCGCCGGCGTGGAAGCTCATAAGGGCATTATTCTTGTCATAGTGCCCGGTAAGCAGGGTTTCCAGGCGGCAGACCTCCATCTCTTCCTCCAGCTTGGAGTAGCCTTCCTTCAGCTCCTCCAGCATGGAGTCATCATCCTCTTCCTCCGCCATCTGGCAGATGGTGGTCAGATCGTCCCAGGTGTCCACCATCTTTTTATACCGCTCCAGCTTGTTCTCCAGCTGCCGGGTCTTTACGGTGATCTTCTGGCTCCGCTCCGGGTCATCCCAGAAGCCGGGGGCCTCCTGCATGGCATGAAGCCGCTCCAGCTCATTTTTCGTTCCCTCCAGATTCAGGGAATCCGCCAGACCGTCCAGGGCCGGCCGGCAGTCATTGAGCTTCTGTTTATAGGTATCAAAGGCAATATTCATAGTTCATACTCTCATTTCTGTAAAATTGCATAGTTACTGATATTATAGCGGAAACTCAGAAATATGTAAAGGGGAAAAACAGGAAAAAACAGCGGGTGAAAAACAGCATACATTGAAAACCCGCCAGCAGTATAGAGGATGGAGATGGTTTCCACGAATAAAGCGAAAAAATACGGCATCCTGCTTCTGGAATTTATCCGGTTCGGATGCTTCACCTTTGGCGGCGGCTGGAGTATCATCGCCCAGATGCGGCAGCTCTATGTGGAGAAAAAGCATGTGATTACCGATGAAGAGCTGCTGGATCTGACCAGCGTTGCCAAAAGTCTGCCGGGAACCATGATCGCCAATGTGGCGATGCTCTATGGCTACCGTGCCGGGGGGCTCCCCGGCGGTTTTCTTTCCGTGTTCGGCATGGTATTTCCCCCTATGGTTATCCTGATCGCTGTCAGCTTCTTCTATCCGGCTTTTCGAGGCAGCTATTGGGTTATGGCAGCCATGGAGGGTATGCAGGCCGCCGGAATCCCGGGGGCCATTGCCGCCAACCTGGGGACCCTGACCCCGGCACTGACCCTGTGCGCCCTGGCCGCCGTTTTTTTACCCGGTTCCGGGAGAGCCGGATGATGCAGCGGGTTCTGCTTGGAGTACGCCCGGCCTGCCTGGGCATGGTGCTTGGCGTCATTGTAACCCTAGCGGGAAGCACCTATCTGAAACAGGGTTCTGCCCACCTTGCCTCCATCGGCATTGGGCTTTTGGATCTTGTTCTGGTTGTCAAATATAAGGTCAGCATCCCCATTGTCATTCTTCTCAGCGCGGGATTGGGCATCCTCCTGTTCGGAATCATCGGTATCCCCATCCCCAGATAAGGTTCAGGCGGTCACGCATACTGCATGGCCGCCTGTTCGTATCCCGGAAAGTGTGGGAAACCTGGATATTCCATTGGAAAATCGGAGCGCAAAAGAACACCCCCGAAAAAGAAAGTCACAAAATGCCGGGACCCTGTGTGCAGATTCCGGATTCACAAAAGAAGAAAGTGAACCGACGCTGAGAGCCGGACATTTTTACGTAGTTTTCTTTTACCGCTCGCTTGGGCCGCCGTCATCCTTGTCGAAGATGAGGTCATCCAGATCGTCCTGGGTATTCGTATGATCCATCCTTGTCTTCTCTCCTTTCAAAAAACTCCAGGCCAGTATATGATACACATCCTGAAAAATGTGTCGTTTTCTTTCCGTCTCCATTCTTTTTTTACCGCAGGATCCGACAGGCTTCTTCCCATCCGAATCCGATACTTTCTTCTTGACAGAGCGGCAGATTCCGGGTAGAATAAGAGGGCATCTGAACGGTACGGATCTTGCCTGTCCGAAGTTCAGCAGAACCCCGCGCCTGCCGCCCGACAGAACGGCAAGCAGACATCTTTTGGAAACCCCCGCTTTAGAATTTCATATATGTCTCCGTAGCTCAGCAGGATAGAGCATCCGCCTCCTAAGGTCTTGCTCTATCCGTGTGATACTCGCTGGAAAGCGAGAAAACGCGAGGAAAACGCCGATTTCGCGACCTTTCTTGGAAACCTCCGGCAGTTTGGCACCCTGTTTGGTACCCTTTGGTGCCTTTTCGGGAAAACGTAAGGGATATGCCTTCAAAGCCCAATTTACCTAAATTTCATAATATGCGCCCGTAGCTCAGCAGGATAGAGCGTTCGCCTCCTAAGGTTACGTTACAACGGCCACCGGAGAAAAATTGAATAAGGGATTGCAGTTCGACTTTCGTCGGGCTATAATCATAGATGACAATACGTCGCTATAGCTCAGTTGGATAGAGCGACCGCCTCCTAAGCGGTAGGCCGGAGGTTCAAATCCTCTTAGCGACGCCAGCAAACAACGCCGAAAGCCTTTGTTTTCAAGGGTTTTCGGCTTTTTTAACAAATTCCAGTGTGATTGCTGAGACGAAATAATGTTTTCAAATTTTACTTCAAATTCTGATTTTTGACAAGCCCTAAAAAATCGAACTGCTGTGATAAGACAAAAATTTCTGCTAATCATTAGCAGAAAAAGGGCCGTTTTTGCTAATGAAAATGCCCTTCCAGCTAATTAGGCGAAAAATCGTGCTAAAAACCTTGCTAATACAAAAGGCGGATGTTCCGAGTGCTAAGCCGTTATAAGAAATAAAATTGAATATTACCATGTACATAGACCAACATGATGCCTGCTGTTCTGGTAATGGTAGCTCTGATCGGCGGCGGTGGCTTTTTCGTATTCAAGAAGATGCAGGAAAAGAAAAAGGAAAAAGAAGCTGCGAAGCCTGACCCGGATGCGGACTATGTAGACGATGATGAGGACTACGGCTACAGCGAGGAATACGAGGACGAGGATGATGTGGACTTCATCGCTGACGATGAGGACAACGAACCCGTATAACCAAGGACAGGCATGATGCCTGGGGCAATCTTCGGATTGCCTTTACATAGCAAAGTCATAAATCTGTTACAACAAAGGATGCGATATATGATATAATCATCTTAATATCATCAAGCTGTAGTTCAAAACAAAGAAAAACAGCGATGTAAACTCTTGTTGCGGATATGTAAAGCCGATGTGGTGGTTAAAAACAGTGATTTTAAGTACAATGAAATCATCAAAGCAAAGGAGGATTTCATATGAAACTTTCAGATAAGATTATCGGATTGAGAAAATCCAATGGAATGTCACAAGAAGATTTAGCTGAAAAGTTGGATGTTTCAAGACAAGCTATATCTCGTTGGGAGTCAGGAACTGCGATGCCCGATGCAAATAATATCCTTCAACTCAGCAAGCTGTTTGGTGTTACAACAGATTATTTATTGAATGATGATTACCAGAGTGACAATGACCTGCCAAAGGTAAAAGAAGTACAAAATGATAATCTTGGGCAAATTATGATCTATCTGGTAACACTCGAAGTCATGGTGCTTTTGATGCAGTTTATGACAACGGTTATTTTGCAAAATGTGTTCTTTGGCTTTTTGAGTTTTATCCCATTTGTTGCAGCTATTGGCGGTTTTGAATACGCATATCAAAAGAAAGCATCCAGTGCAACAGAAAAAACAAAGAACTTCCGCAAAAAGTTTTACAAGATTTCTGCTTGGTTGGGACTTTATTTCCCGATTAGATTTATCATAAGCGTTGCGACAAGATTCTATCCTCGCCCGTATAATATCTTAGTGTTAGAGGTTATTATTTTAGTAATCTATATTGCGGCGGCAACTTGCGTTAATCTTTCAATTGACAAGAGTTATTTACCGTGAGTTTCTGGATACGGCCATTGCGGAGTCTCGTGAGGAAACTGCCGTAGAGGTTGCCAAGGTGCTGAGAAGTCAGCTGGATAAGCTCAGCCCGCCAAAGCGTGAGTCGGTCATGGAAAAGCTGGCACAGGCGGCAGAAAAGGCTGCGCCTGCCACTCCCTCGCATAAGCATAAGGAACCGGAACGATAAGGAGGCTGTCTATGAAAATTGAAAAATGGGATGATGTTCATGGAAATACCACCCCCGATGACAGAATGGTGGCATTTCTGGAAAGCTCCACGGACTCTTACGCAGTCCTTCAGCTAAAACACATTGACGAGACCGATGAGTTTCGTTTCATGCCGTATTGGCACATTCAGAAGCTGGAAAATCAGCCGACCATTGACCATTATGAGGTGGTTTACAATGGTCCGATTGAGCAGTCCGCCGGTGCTGCCGAGCAGCTGGAAGCTCTTTATACCAGGTTCAATATTGACCACCCGGAGGATTTCAGAGGGCACAGTATGTCGGTCAGCGACATCGTGGCGCTCAAATTTGAGAACGAAGTGACACAGCTTACAGAGCCAACGGAGCAGGAAATCCGGCAAATGCGGGAGAAAATCGAGGAAGCCCAAAAGGAAAAGAGCCGCGCCTACCACCGGCAGTATTCAAGGGAGTACCGGGCGCGTAACCTTGAAAAGCGACGGGAGTATGACCGCATGAAAGCACGGGAATACCGGGCAAAGAAAAAGGCACAGGAAGCCGCCGCAGCACCCGCACAGTAAAACCGAATACTGACAACCAAGAGGGATTTTCCGGGCTACGGGAAATCCCTCTTTTGCACCCAGAGAAAGGAGCCGCCTATGGCAGAACAGAACGGGACACCTCAATCCCCCGACAGTGTTATCACGACACAGAGGGACGGACAGACCATCGTTGCGGAGTTGTTTTTCAACCACAGCGGCACAGAAACATTCCGCGACAAGCTGC
>CAMEIK010000001.1 GCA_945918315.1 uncultured Clostridia bacterium | reverse complement strand
GGAATGCTATAATGGCGCAGCAGGAATTCAGGCTTCCCTGGGTGAAGCCCGGAAAATCAAGTGGCAAGCCGGAATTCGGCGGCACCGAGTCAGGAGGCGTGAAATGGCAAGAAGAGCGGAACGGAACACAAGGCGGCCCCGGGGATGCTTCGGGCGTTTTCTGCTGTTTCTGGTGGTAGTGGAAGGACTGATACTTGCTGCCGGAATCGGGGCGTTTGTCTACGTGAATTCCGTGCTGGACCTGGTGAAGCGGCCGGAAACGGATGGCACCGCGGTGCTGAAAACGCTGGAAAACCTGGGTCAGAGTCTGTTCGGAAAAGAGGAAGACGATATCCTGAATATTCTCCTGATCGGCCAGGACATGCGGGAGGGGGAGGAGCACAAGCTGGCGGACGCCATGATTCTGTGTTCCGTCAACCGGAATACAAAGACCATGACCATGTGCTCTCTTATGCGGGATATGTATGTGCAGCTTCCGGATTACGCGGGACATACGGGAACGAAAAACCGCATCAATGCCGCCTACTCCCTGGGTTGTTCCTGGAGTGGGGAGCGGGGTGGTATGGAAATGCTGGATCAGCTGATTCTGGAGCAATTCGGTGTGGAGGTTGACTACAATGTGGAGTTTGGCTTTGATTCCTTTGTCCGTGTTGTGGATGCCTTGGATGGTGTAGAACTGGATCTGACGGAAGCGGAGGCGGCGTATCTGAACAAGCAGCCCCATCTGTCCGGCGGCTATACTGAGGGGAGGAATCTTCTGGATGGAGAGGCTGCCCTTATCTTTGTCCGGACCAGACATTCCAGCGCCGGGGACAGTGACTTTTTCCGCACAGGCCGCCAGCGGGCCGTGGTGGCGGCGGTGGCGGAGAAGCTGAAGGGAATGGATATTCAGAACCTTTACGGCCTGATGACGGAAATTCTGCCTATGATCTATTCCGATATGACAAACGGGCAGATTGCGGGCTGCGTTCTGAAGCTTCTGCCCATTGCCGGGGAGCTGGAAATCAAATCCCAGCAGATTCCCGCCGACGGCACCTATGAAAACGCCAGAGTGGAGATTGGCGGCTATCCCGCGGCGGTTCTGCTTCCTGACCTGGAAAAGAACAGGCAGATCCTCATGGAGATCTGCGAGGGATAGAGAGAATACAATATTCACAGCCAAACACTCCGCCAAACGCGGAGTGTTTGCGCGTCTTTCAAAAAACCTCATCAGGAAGAATTGCATATTTCCTGCGGATATGTTATACTGTAACCAATCGAACACCCGGAGGCGTTTATGAAGGAATTTACCGACTTTCAGGAGAAATTTGCCCGGAACTGCCCGGATATTCGCATATTGTACAATGAGCCCATGGCAAAGCATACCTCGTTTCGAATCGGCGGAGCGGCGGAGGCTATGGCCTTTCCCAAGAATGCGGAAGAATTGGCCCGGTTGCTGAAAGTGTCCCGTTTATTGGACCGTACCCCTGCTATACTGGGCGCTGGAACCAACGTACTGGCCCCGGATGAGGGAATGGCGGGCCTTGTCATCTGCCTGAAGGACTGCCTGGACGGTATGGAGCGTCTGGATGAAACCCATATCCGGGTCATGGCCGGCGTGACCATGACGAGGGCAGCCATGTTTGCCGCCAGGCAGGGGCTTTCCGGCCTGGAATTTGCCCACGGAATCCCCGGCACGGTGGGCGGCGGTGTGTATATGAACGCCGGTGCCTACGGCGGGGACATCGGCAGCGTGCTTACCCGGGCGGAGGTCATGGACCCTGAGGGAAATGTAATCACCTTTTCCCGGGAAGATATGGGCTTTTCTTACCGTCACAGCCGTTTGGAGGATACCCCCGGCATTGTTCTGGCGGCGGTATTCTGCCTGACACCCCTGGACAGCGGGGACATTCTGAACCGCATGAAAGAATTGATGGCAAAACGCTCCGCGTCCCAGCCCCTGGATCTTCCTTCGGCGGGGTCCGCCTTCAAACGCCCCGTGGGAGGTTACGCGGCGGCACTCATTGACGAGGCGGGCCTGAAGGGCTACCAGGTGGGCGGCGCAGCGATTTCCCGGAAGCACGCCGGCTTTGCGGTGAATCTGGGCGGCGCCACCGCCGGGGATGTGAAGGAACTGCTCCGGCAGGTTTCGGACCGGGTTTATGAAAGAACCGGGATCCGACTGGAGCCGGAGGTGCGAATCTGGGAGCGCAGCTAGAAAGGAGAGATACCATGGCTTCCTTTTCTTCTTCCGCGAAGGCGGAGGTCTGTCGGGATTTTCCCCCGGATGCCGTGTCCGCGGCGGCGGAGTGCTTCGGCTGCCTGCTGTTTGGCAACAGCTTCCGTGCCGATGGGATCAAGCTGATTACCGAGAGCCGGGAGTTTGGGAAAATGCTTCCGAAGCTTTTTCGGAAAGCCTTTGGGTTTGGCTTCGACCTGCAGCCCGATAAAGACGGGGTGGGGAAGCTGGTATTTCAGATCACCGACGAAAAGAAGCTGGAAACCATTATGCATACCTTTGGCTTTTCACCCCAGGACACCCTGTCCCTGCATATTAATCTTCCCGTTCTGGAGGAGGAGAGCAGCAAGGCCTATTTCCTGCGGGGAGCCTTCCTTTCCGGCGGCAGTGTAACGGACCCCGGAAAGGGCTACCACATGGAGCTTACCACCACCCACCAAAGTGTTGCCCGGGAGTGCGACACCCTGATCCGGGAGGTGCTGGGCTTTGCACCGAAGACCGCGGAACGGGGCGGAAGCCGGGTGCTGTATCTGAAGCAGAGCGAACGGATTTCGGATTTTCTGACCTATCTTGGGGCCCCGGTGGCGGCTATGGGGATCATGGAGGCAAGACTGGAAAAGGAGCTCAATAACCGGGTAAACCGATGCTGCAACTGCGATGACGCCAATACCTCCAAGGTGGTGGACGCGGCCCAGGAGCAGCTTGCCGCGATCCGGCTTCTGCGAAGCTCCGGCCGGCTGGAGAAGCTTCCGTCCAAGCTGCTCCAGGCGGCAAAAGCCCGGGAAGAAAATCCGGAGGCGGCGCTTCTGGAGCTGGCCGCCCTGATGGAACCGCCCATCACCAAACCTGCCATGAGCCACCGGCTGCGGCGGCTCATTGAGCTGGCAAAGGAGACACAGAAATGAGTTTTGTACATCTGCATGTGCATACGGAGTACAGCCTCCTGGACGGTGCCTGCCGCATCGATTCCATCATGGACCGGGTCAAGGAGCTGGGGCAGACTGCCGTGGCCATTACGGACCACGGGGTCATGTACGGCTGCATTGATTTTTATAAGGCTGCCAAGGCGGCGGGGGTCAAGCCCATTATCGGCTGTGAGGTGTATGTGGCCCGGCGGCGGATGGAGGACAAGGTCCACGGCATGGACAGGGATCCGTACCATCTTGTCCTGCTGTGCAAGAACCGGAGGGGCTATGAAAATCTGTGTCTGCTGGTTTCCGCCGGCTTTCAGAGGGGCTTTTACGGCAAGCCCCGGGTGGACCTGGAGCTTCTTGAGCAGCACCACGAGGGACTGATTGCTCTGTCTGCCTGCCTTGCCGGCGGCGTTGCCCAGTATCTGATGGATGAAAACTATGCCGGGGCAAAAGAATACGCCCTCCGGCTTGCCGGTATTTTTGGGGAAGGGAACTTCTACCTGGAGCTGCAGGACCACGACATTCCCGAGCAGCGTGCCGTCAATCAGGGCATCCGCCGCCTTGCCCGGGAGACGGGGCTTCCTATGGTCGTCACCAACGACGCCCACTACCTGCGCCGGGAGGACGCCGGAATGCAGGATGTGCTCCTTTGCGTCCAGACCGGAAAGACGGTGGACGACCCTAACCGGATGAAATTCCAGACCGAGGAATTTTACCTGAAAAGTGAGGAAGAGCTTCGCGCCCGGTTTCCCGGCTGTGACGAAGCCTTTGAGAATACGGCGAAAATTGCCGAACAGTGCAGCCTGGACTTTACCTTCCACGAGTACCATCTGCCCGCGTTTCCCGTACCGGAGGGGGTCACCAACGAGGAATATTTCCGCAGCCTCTGCATGAAAGGCTTTGCGGAGCGGTATCCCCAGGCACCCCAGTCCTACCGGGAAAGGCTCAACTATGAGATGGGCGTCATCAGCCGGATGGGGTATGTCAACTACTACCTGATCGTCTGGGATTTTATCCGGTACGCCAAGGAAAACGGCATTCCGGTGGGTCCGGGCCGTGGCTCCGGCGCTGCCTCCATTGTGGCCTACTCCCTGCACATCACGGAAGTGGACCCCATGAAGTACAGTCTCATCTTTGAGCGGTTCCTGAATCCGGAGCGGGTGAGTATGCCGGACTTTGATACCGACTTTTCCCCCGAGCGCCGGGGTGAGGTCATTGAGTATGTCATGGGCAAGTACGGCGCGGATCACGTTGCCCAGATTGTGACCTTCGGCACCATGGCGGCCCGGGGCGCCATCCGGGATGTGGGCCGGGCGCTGAACTTCTCCTACGCGGAGACGGACGTGGTGGCAAAGCTGGTGCCCACCATGCCCCTGCACATCACGTTAAAGGAAGCGCTGAACATTTCCCCCCGGCTGAAAGAAATGTACGACGGGGACCCCAAGGTGAAAACACTCATCGAAACCGCCATGCAGCTGGAGGGAATGCCCAGAAACACCTCCACCCACGCGGCGGGGGTGGTCATTACCGCGGACCCGGTGGTTACCTATGTGCCCCTGTCCAGGAATGACGACACCATCGTTACCCAGTACACCATGACCACCATTGAGGAGCTGGGTCTGCTTAAAATGGACTTCCTGGGCCTGCGGAACCTGACGGTGATTCAGGACGCGGAGGAGCAGGTCCGCCGCATGGAGCCGGACTTTGCCATAGACAGGGTGCCGGACAATGACCCGGAGACTTTTGCCATGCTGGCGGAGGGAAAGACCCAGGGCGTTTTCCAGCTGGAGTCCGCCGGCATGACCGGTGTGTGCGTCAGCATGAAGCCCACCTCCATTGAGGACCTGACGGCCATTGTGGCTCTGTACCGCCCGGGCCCCATGGATTCCATTCCCCGGTTTGTGGAAAACAAACTCCATCCGGAGAAGGTGACCTATAAGACCCCGCTGCTGGAACCGATCCTGAAAGTCACCTACGGCTGTATTGTCTACCAGGAGCAGGTCATTGAGATCTTCCGCCAGCTGGGCGGCTATACCATGGGCCAGGCGGACAACATCCGCCGGGCGATTTCCAAGAAAAAGCTGAAGGTGATCGAGTCGGAGCGGAAGGTTTTCGTCTACGGCGACCCGGCCCAGAGCATTGGGGGCGCCATTTCCAAGGGCGTGCCGGAAAGCGTGGCCCAGTCCATTTATGATGAGATCGTCGACTTTGCCAACTACGCCTTCAATAAGGCCCACGCGGTGTGCTATGCGGTAGTGGCCTATCAGACGGCCTACCTCAAGTGCCACTATCCCCGGCAGTATATGGCGGCGCTGATGACCTCGGTGCTGGACTCCGCGGACAAAATCGCGGGGTATATCGCCGAATGCCGGGAAATGAATATCAAAACTCTGCCGCCGGATATCAACCACTCGGAGGACCACTTTGTCGTGGAGCCGGAGGGGATCCGGTTCGGCCTTGGCGCGGTAAAAAATGTGGGCCACGGCCTCATCCGTGGTGTCACGGCCCGCCGGGAAGAGGGCGGACCCTTCCGGTCCCTGGAGGATTTCCTGGAGCGGATGGGCGAGGGAGAACTGAACAAACGGGCGGTGGAAAACTTCATCAAGTGCGGGGCAATGGACTGCTTCGGCCACCATCGCAGTGAGCTTCTGGCGGTGTACGAAAGCATGATGGACAGTGTCGCCGTTTCCCGGAAGCAGAATCTGGAGGGCCAGCTGGGTATGTTTGCCATGCTGGAACCGGAAAAGGCGAAAATTCCCATTCCCACCCGCCCGGAGTTGAGTAAGGCGGAGCTGATGGCGATGGAGAAGGAGACCACCGGCATCTATCTGTCCGGACATCCCATGGATGACTACCGGACCTTCCTTCAGGGCACCAATGTGGTCCCCATTGCCGCCCTGACGGCGGAGGATTCCCGGTATGCCGATGATCAGATTGTCAGCGTGGCGGGCATCGTCCAGAGCGTCAAAATGAAGACCACCCGGAATAATTCCATGATGGCCTATGTCACCGTGGAGGACGATACCGCCACCATGGAGATGATCGCCTTTTCCAATGTGCTCAGTGAGCATGGTGGGTATCTCAAGGAAAACTTCCCTGTGGTGGTCACAGGCAGGCTCTCTCAGCGGGAGGACAAGGATCCCCAGATTGTCATCAATCGGGTCCGGCCCATTTCGGACTATTCTCAGAAACCGCCTGTGTCCGTTCCACCGGAACCTCCTGTCGGGGGGAAGCTGTACCTGCGCCTGCCGGGAGAAACGGGGAAGCTCTACCCCAAGGTCAGAGCCATTCTGAACATGTTCCCCGGGGACAACAGCGTGGTGCTGTACTTTGCCGATTCCGGCCTGCGACGGGGAACCCGGGCAAAGCTGGCAGGGCCCATGCTCCGGGAACTGACGAATGTGCTGGGAAAAGAAAATGTTGTGCTGAAATAGCTTTTCATTTTCGGGAAATGTGTTATAATAGCAGTATTCACAATAGGGGGCGGATGCCTTGAAAAACAGAATATTGCCTGTGCTGGCAGTCCTGACCTGCCTGATCCTGTCCGGCTGCGCCATGCGCACAGTAGAGCAGATGTACTGTCCGCCCAGGCGTTCCGAGGAGTACAGCAGCCTGCAGTCTGCCATAGATGGGGCAATGACCGGTCTGGAATACGCGGCCCCCATGTTTGGCGACAACCAGCAGACGGTGCAGCGGGCGGATCTGGATGCGGACGGAAAAGATGAATACCTGGTCTTTGCCCGGGGGAATTCCGAAAAGCCTCTGCACATCCTTGTGTTCCGGATGGGGGAGGACGGGGAATATGTCCTTTCCGAGGATATCAGCTGCAACGGTTCTTCCTTTGAACAGGTGGAATATGTGGAGCTGGACGGTAAGCCCGGCATGGACCTTCTGGTTGGCCGGCAGCTGGGCGGGCAGGCCCTGCGGATTGCGTCCCTCTACTCGTTTGCCGACGGACAGCCGGAGCAGATATTCAATACCATTTACGCCCGGTTGGTCACCTGTGATCTGGATGGCAACGGAAAAAAGGAGCTTATGGTGATCCGGTATGGCGAGTCGGAGCTGGACAGCGCCGTTGCGGTGCTCTATGCCTGGCAAAATGGGGTAATGGAGCGCTCCCGGGAAGCGATTCTGTCCGGAAAGGCGGAGTATATCAAACGGATTACCCTCAGCACCCTGCAGAGCGGCGAGCCTGCGGTGTATGTTGCCAGCGCGGTAAACGACAGCGCCATTGTCACCGATGTTTTCGCGATCCGGAACAGGGTGTTTTCCAATATTTCCCTTTCCAGCGACACGGGAACCAGCGTTCAGACTCTGCGGAACTATTACATCTATTCCGAGGACCTGGATGGTGACGGGGTGCTGGAGCTGCCCCGGCTTCTGACAATGAAATCCACTTCCTCCCAGGAAAACAGGGAAAAGCAATACCTGATCCGCTGGTACGCCCTGAACCTGCAGGGCAGGGAGCAGGATAAGTACTATACCTTCCATAACTACGACGGCGGCTGGTATCTGACGCTGGACAGCGCCTGGATCAGCCGGATTGCCATGGAGCAGGACGGCAATACCTGCACCTTCTACATATGGAACGAGGGTTACGGGGAGGCACAGGCCGTGTTTTCGGTCTACGCCCTGACAGGGCAGAACCGGGACAGTCAGGCGGGCGAGCAGAATCGGTTTGCCCTGTACCGGGGGGAAACCGTGGTGTACGCGGCCAAGCTGGAAACGGCGTCGGCTCTATATGGGATAACGCGGGATTATTTGAAAGACTGTTTCCATCTGATTCTGCAGGATGGGAAATAGGCAGACATAGGGGGAGCAAATATGAAAAAGGTTTTGATTCTGGAAGATGAAGTGAATATCCGCAGTTTTGTTGTGATCAATCTGACCCGGGCGGGGTATGAGGCTATTGAGGCCGGTACGGGGCAGGAGGCCCTGGACCGTCTGGCGGAGAATCCGGACATCGGTGTGGCGATTCTGGACATCATGCTGCCGGATATGGATGGCTTTGAGGTCTGCCGCCGGATTCGGGCTGTCAGCAAGCAGATCGGAATTGTGATGCTCACTGCCAGGACCCAGGAGATGGACAAGGTCACGGGACTTATGACCGGCGCCGACGACTATGTGACAAAACCCTTCTCCCCGGCGGAGCTGACCGCCCGGATCGACGCGCTGTTCCGCCGGATTGGCGGCGACAGCAATACCAGCTCTGAGATGCTGATCCAGGGACCCTTTGTGATGAACACCCGGAATCACACGCTGGAAAAGAACGGGAACCGCATCCGCCTGACCCAGGTGGAATATGCCATTCTGAAGCTCTTTATGCAGAATCCGGGCATGGCCCTGTCCCGGGAGGACATTCTCAGCGCGGTCTGGGGCCAGGATTACGAGGGAGAGCTGAAGATTGTGGATGTGAATATCCGCCGTCTTCGTATCAAGATCGAGGACGATACCTCCAATCCCACCTATATCACCACGGTATGGGGCCTGGGATATAAGTGGGGCGCGTAAGGGAGCATGGAGAAAACCACAAAATACACGGGCAGTCTGCGAAAACGGTGGCTTATAAATACAGTTGGTGTCATTCTGGCTCTGGGCATTGTCTGTGTCCTTGCGATTACCGCCTTCTTTGCCGCCTATTACTATTCCAGCATGGAGGCGGACCTGCGCAGCCGTGCCAGGACCACCCGGGATTTTTTCGCCGACTATGTGAATCAGAACTATGGGGAATTCTACCAGTCCTGCATCACCTATGCCAGGACCTTTGAGGACAAGAATTCCATCGAACTGCAGTTTATCAACCGGTCCGGAGAGATTGTCGCCTCCTCCTATGGGGAGTGGGCGGGAAAATCTCCCAACACGCCGGAAATTCAGAAGGCCATGAATAACCGGGGCATTGAGCCCTATGTGGGCAAGTCTCCGGATACCGGAGAGCGGATCATTGCCATGTCCAGTCCCATGATTTTCAGTAACGGCGAGGTTATGGGTGTGCTTCGCTATGTGACCTCCACCCGGATCGTAGACCAGCAGATCGCGCTGGTGGCGGTGGTTTGCGGCCTGGTGCTCATGGGGATCCTGGCCATTGTGATTGTCACAAGTACGGTCTTTATCAATACGGTCATGACCCCGGTCAATCAGATCGCGGAGAAAGCCCGGCTGATTGCCAGCGGCAGCTACGGCACCCAGATCACCACAAAGTATGATGATGAGATACGGGATCTTGCCGATACCATCAACGAAATGTCGGTCAAAATCAGCCAGAATGAGAAAATGCAGGCAGAGTTTATTTCCCAGCTTTCTCATGAGCTGCGTACACCTCTGACCGTTATCAACGGCTGGAGCGAGACCCTGCTGGCCGATGAGAGTATGGACGGACAAACCCGGCAGGGGCTGAAAATCATTTCCAGTGAGGCCAGGCGCCTGACGGAAATGGTGACGGAGCTGCTGGACTTTACCCGGATGCAGGATGGGCGGATGACGCTGTCCGTGGAACCGACAGACATCCGGGGTGAGTTTGAGGACACGGTGTATATGTACGGCAGCCGTCTTTCTCAGGATGGCATTAAGCTCAACTATCAGGAAAGCGACGAAGAGATTCCGGAGATCCCCTGTGACGGAAAACGGCTTCGCCAGGTGTTCCTGAACATTCTGGACAATGCCGCCAAGCATGGCGGAGAGGGAAAGCGAATCGACGCGGGGATTTCCTATGAGGACGGGAATGTGGTGGTCAGAATCCGGGATTACGGACCTGGGATTCCGGAGGACGAGATTCCCCTGGTGAAAATGAAATTCTATAAGGGCAGCTCCAAGGCCCGGGGAACGGGCATCGGCCTTGCGGTTTGCGAGGAAATCGTGGAGCTTCACGGAGGTAAGCTGACGCTGGAGAATGCCTCCGGCGGCGGTACCCTGGTTACGGTGACATTGCCCGCGGCCCAGTGAAAGAGGTTAACCCATGAAAGAAAAGCAATGCTGTGAAAAATTCCGCACCATGATCGGCGGTCAGGCGCTGATCGAAGGGATCATGATGCGGGGACCGGAAAAAGACGCGGTAGTGGTGCGTACTGCCGAGGGACTCCATCTGGAAGTGAAGGACCGGAAGCTGAGTAAGCCCGGTACCTATAAGACCTGGCCCTTTTTTCGGGGCATCTTCAATTTCTTTGATGCCCAGGTCACCGGTGTAAAGGCCCTGATGCACTCGGCGGAGCTGGTGCCGGAGGAGCAGCAGGAGCAGCCCGGAAAATTTGATCTGTGGCTGGAAAAAAAGCTGGGAAATGAGCGCTTTCAGAAGGCGATTGTGGCTGTGGCTGTTGCCCTGGGCCTGGGACTTTCCGTGGTCCTCTTCTTCCTGCTTCCCATGGTGATCGCCTCCTTCTTTGACCGGTGGATCGGAAGCAATCTGGGGGTGAATCTCCTGGAGGGCCTGATCCGTATGGTGATTTTCCTGATATACATGATCCTCATTTCCCGGATGGGGGAAATGAAGCGGGTGTTTGCCTACCACGGCGCGGAGCACAAGACCATTCGCTGCTACGAGGCGGGGCTTCCTCTTACGGTGGAGAATGTCCGTAGGCAAACCCGGCTCCACCCACGGTGCGGCACCAGCTTCCTGCTGGTGGTAATGGTGATTTCCATTCTGGTGTTTTCCGTCGCGTCCTCGGCGCTGCTGGCTGTGGTGCCGGCTCTGGAAACGATGCGTGGCACCTTCCTGTACCGGCTGCTGATGATTGTCTTTAAGCTGTTGCTGCTGCCGCTGGTTGTTGGCATCACCTATGAGATTAACCGTTGGGCCGGGCGGCATGACAACGCCTTTACCCGGATCCTGACCGCTCCCGGTATGTGGATGCAGAACTTCACCACAAACGAGCCGGACGACGGTATGATCGAAGTGGGGATCGCTGCGGTGGAAGCGGTTCTTCCGGAAAAGGAGGGGACGGACCGGTGGTAAAACGGTACGGTCAGCTGTATCTGGAAGCCCGTCAGGCACTTCTCGGAAACGAGGACACTCAGACCGCCGGACTGATGGCAAGAAATCTTTTGTGCAAGGCCTCCGGAAAAAGCCAGGAGGAGATTCTGGCAAACCGGGATCTGTATGCCACGGAGGATGTTTGCCGGGAAATGGAGCGCAACGTGCAGCGGCTGCTCCGGGGCGAGCCCCTTGCCTATGTGCTGGGGGAGTGGGAATTCTACGGCCTTCCCCTGTATGTGACGGAGGATGTGCTGATTCCCCGGGACGATACCTGCGCGGTGGCAGAGCTTGCCATCAGCAAGGCTCTGTTCCTGGACCAGGATCCCCGGATCCTGGACTTGTGCTGCGGTTCCGGCTGCATCGGCCTGGCTATCGCCAGCCGGGTCAAGGACGCCCGGGTCACCCTGGCGGATATTTCAAAGGAGGCCCTGGCGGTTGCCAAGCGAAATATCCAGCGCAACCGTTTGGGAGGTCGGGTCAGCACCTTTCAGGCCGATGCCCGGGTACCCGGCTCCTCATTTCTTGGGAAATTTGACATGATCGTTTCCAACCCGCCCTATGTGACAAAGGCGGAGATGGAGACGCTTCCCGACAGTGTGAAAGAGTATGAACCTGCCCTTGCCCTCTGCGGCGGAGAGGATGGTCTGGATTTCTACCGGGCCATATGTGTGAACTTCCGCAATGCCCTGAAGCCCGGTGGTTTCCTGTGCTTTGAATTTGGCATGGGCCAGGGAGACAGCGTCTGCGGGATTCTGGAAAAGGAAGGTTATACGGTCCTGGAAAGACGACGGGACTTTAATGACAGAGAAAGAGCCGTGCTGGCGCGGCTGGACAGGAAGGAATGATAATTATGGCACAGAAGAAAACCGTATATGAAGCACCTACCCCCGCCTCCGACAAGAAGAAGGCACTGCAGACCGCTCTGGCCCAGATCGACAAGAATTTTGGCAAGGGTACCGTTATGCGGCTGGGTGACCGGCCGGAGATGAATGTGGAAGCCATTCCCACCGGCTCTCTGGCCCTGGATGCTGCCCTTGGTATCGGCGGCGTTCCCAAGGGGCGGATCATCGAGATCTACGGACCGGAATCCTCCGGTAAAACCACCCTGGCCCTGCATATTCTGGCGGAAGCCCAGAAGCGGGGCGGTGAAGTCGCGTTTGTGGACGCGGAGCACGCTCTGGATCCGGTGTACGCCGCCGCTCTGGGTGTGGACACCGACAATCTGCTGGTGTCCCAGCCGGATACCGGTGAGCAGGCACTGGAGATTACCGATGCCCTGGTCCGCTCCGGCGCGGTGGACGCTGTGGTTGTGGACTCCGTGGCGGCTCTGGTTCCCAAGCAGGAAATCGAGGGCGAAATGGGCGATACCTTTGTTGGCCTCCAGGCCCGGCTTATGTCCCAGGCTCTGCGGAAGCTGGCGGGCACCATTTCCAAGACCAACTGCGTGGTGATTTTCATCAACCAGCTGCGTATGAAGATCGGTGTGATGTACGGCAATCCCGAGACCACCACCGGCGGCAACGCACTGAAGTTCTACGCCTCCGTCCGTCTGGATGTGCGGAAGGTGGAAGCCATCAAGGAGGGCGGCAACATCATTGGCAGCAAGACCCGGGTCAAGGTGGTCAAAAACAAGGTGGCGCCTCCTTTCCGGGAAGCTTTCTTTGATATTATGTACGGCCAAGGTATTTCCAAGTGGGGCGAGCTGGTGGATCTGGCGGTTCAGATGGAGATTATCCAGAAGAGCGGAAGCTGGTTCTCCATGGGAGATGAGCGCATTGGTCAGGGCAAGGACAGCGTGAAGACCTATCTTCAGGCCAATCCGGAGATCGCCGAGAATGTGGAAGCCCAGGTTCGGGAGAACCTTTGGAAGCTGTCCGGCGCTCCCAAGCCTGCCGCCAAGGCAGCGGACAAGCCGGTAGCGGTGGATGCCGACGACTTTACCGATGAGGATTGATCGGCTGAGCAATGCGCCGGACCGGGCCGGACGGTATTATGCCACATTGTCCGACGGAACGAAGCTGCGGCTGTACCGGCGTACGGTGGAGGACTTTGGCCTCTATCCTGGTCTGGAGCTCAGTGAGGAGGACGGGAACCGGCTGAAAGCCGCTGCCGGAGAAATGTCCGCCAAGATGCGGGCGGTGCGGATTGTAGCGGCCTCCAGCGTATCCAGGCAGGACCTCCGGTCCCGGCTGATCCGTAAGGGGGAAACGGAAGACGATGCCCGCAGAGCGGTGGAATGGATGGAAAGCCACGATCTTGTGGATGACCGGGCCACCGCCCGTCAGGTGGCGGAGTCCTGCGCGGCAAAGGGCTACGGTATTGCCCGGGCAAAGCAGGCCCTGTATGAAAAGAAAATCCCCAGACAGTATTGGGAGGAAGCGCTGGATGGCTATCCCGATCAGCAGGAGAAAATTCTTGCCTTTCTCCGGTCCCGTTTGGATGGGGAAAGTGACCGGCGGGAGATACAGCGGGCGGTTGCGGCCCTGACCCGACGGGGGCACAGCTACGCTTCCATCCGTGAGGGACTGCGGCAGCTGTCCCTGGAAACAGATGAATTACCGGAGGACGAATAATGGCAAAAATCGGATTTATTTCCCTGGGCTGTGCCAAGAACCAGGTGGACTGCGAGCGAATGATGTACCGGGTCCAGGAGGCGGGGCACAGCGTGGAATACGAGCTTCCCGGCTGCGATGTAGTGGTGATCAATACCTGCGGCTTTATCGATTCGGCAAAGTCGGAGGCCATCGACGCCATTCTCACAGTTGCCCAGCTCAAGGAGCAGGGTCTTGTGGGGAAGATTCTGGTGACGGGCTGTCTCAGCCAGCGGTATCAGGATGAAGTGCGCAAAGAGATGCCCGAGGTGGACGGAATGCTGGGAACCGGAAGCTATACGGAGATTGTCCCGGCCATTGAAAGCCTTCTGGAAGAACATGCGGTGGTTTCTTTCGGCTCCATCGACACCCCCGAGGAGGAGACGGGACGAATTCTTACCACCCCTTCCCACTATGCCTTTGTAAAGATTGCCGAGGGCTGTGACAACCGGTGTGCCTACTGCATCATTCCCTATCTGCGGGGCAGATACCGGTCCCGGCAGATGGAGGATATTGTGGCCGAGGCTGAAGCCCTGGCGGAAAACGGGGTCAAAGAGTTGATTGTAGTGGCCCAGGACACCAGCCGTTACGGCACGGACCTGCCCGGCCATGCGCGGCTGCTGCCGGAGCTTCTGCGCAGACTTTGCAGGATCGAGGGCCTGCACTGGATCCGGGTGCATTACGTCTATCCGGATGAAATTGACGACGAGCTCATTTCGGTGATTGCCGAAGAACCCAAAATCGTCAAATATCTGGACATTCCCATTCAGCACTGTAACGACAAGATTCTCAGACGGATGAACCGCCGGGGCGATGGCGCCTTCCTCCGGTCCCTGCTGAAAAAGCTTCGGGAAAGGATTCCGGGTCTCGTAATCCGTACCAGCCTCATTGCCGGACTTCCCGGTGAGGGGGAAGCGGAATTTATGGAGCTGCTGGATTTCCTGAAGGAAACCAGAATGGAGCGGGTGGGCGCCTTTGTCTTCTCTCCGGAGGAGGGAACTCCGGCGGCAGCCATGGAGCATGTGGATTCCGATACCGCGGCGGAACGGGTGAGGATCATTGAGGAGCTGCAGTCCGGCATCATGGATGATTACAACGCTTCCCGGATGGGCTCGGACATGGAAGTTCTGGTGGATGGCTATGACGAGGATGCGGAGCAGTTCTTCGGACGGACTTATGCGGACTCCCCGGAGATCGACGGCCGGGTTTGGCTTTCTTCGGAGGAACCCCTGCGGGAGGGCCGCTTTGTGACGGTCCATATTGACGGCATGGTGGATGGGGACCTGTCCGGCTATGTTGTGGAGGAGACAGAGAAATGACTTTAGCCAGTAAGATTACATTGATCCGGGTGGCCATGATCCCGGCATATCTTGCCGCGATGTACATTAGCGGCGGGTCGGCGGGGCCCTGGATGTGGGCGGGGCTTGCAATTTTCATCCTGGCAAGTCTGACGGACTACATAGACGGCCAGATTGCCCGTCGCTGCAACCAGGTCAGCGACTTTGGAAAATTTCTGGACCCCTTGGCTGACAAGCTTTTGACCATTGCCGCGATGAGCATGTTCTGTGAGTGGGGCCGGTTTCCTGCCTGGGCGCTGATGATCGTCCTGACCCGGGAATTCGCGGTTTCGGGACTGCGGATGGTGGCGGCGTCCAAGGGAAGCGTCATCGCCGCCGGGTGGAGCGGTAAAATCAAGACTGCCAGCACCATGGTCGGATTGTGTGTGCTGATGGTGTTCCCGGAAAACGCGGTGGTTATCTGGACGGTGGTGGCCCTCATTGTCGTCACCACGGTGTATTCCGGTGCGGAGTATTTTGTGAAAAACTGGAAGTGCCTCTGGAACTGAATCCATTCCCGGGCTTTTCGTGGCGGCAGGAATAATCTGCCGTGCGGCGGAGAGTCCGGGAAAGAATCGTTTTGGATTTTTTCGGGAATCCTTTTATAATATGCAACACAATTCGTTATTGAAACGTATCTATACCGGAAGGAGGTGGTATGCATGGCTTCTTTGTTGCGTACGGACGAAGAAATCATGGATATATACAACCGTCAGGTGGACACAGTATACCGTATCTGTTTCTCCTTCATGAAAACCAGAACGGATACGGAGGATATGGTGCAGGAGACCTTCCTGCGGCTGATGTCCAGCGGAACGGTATTTCAATCAGAAAAACACGAAAAGGCATGGCTCATCGTGACAGCTTCCAATGTGTGCAAGGATGCTCTGCGCAGAGCCTGGCGCAAGCATACCAGCATCGAGGAGCTCCCGGAGATCGCCCAGGAGGGTCCGGAATGGAACCCTGTTCTGGAAGCGATTCTTGCCCTGCCGGCAGACCAGAAGACGGCGGTGTATATGTATTATTACGAGGGATATTCCTCGGCAGAGATCGCCCAGGCTTTGCATTGCCGGCAGGGCACCATCCGGAGCCGGCTGTCACGGGCAAGACAGGCACTGAAAAAGGATTTGGGAGGTGATGCCTGATGACAAGACAAACAGTTCGCAACGCCTATTCCGATGTCAAGCCTACCCAGGAGCAGAAAGATAAAATGTGGAGCGCCATCATGGCGCAGAAGGAAAAACGCCCCCTGGAGCTTCGCAGGGAAAAACCCTCCGGAGGTGTTCGGTTTTCCACCCTGGCCGCATCCTTCGGCTTGGTGGCAGTGCTGGCGGTGGTTGTGTGGTTCGGCGGAAGCGCGCTCCTGAAGACAGGAAAAAGCGCGGATCGGATGTTCGCTCTGACGGCGGAAACAAACGCCGCTGCCATGGATCAGGAAGTGAAAATCGAAGCCGCGAAAGATACAAGCACAGATATGGACGAAACCGCCGGAACGGGAGCGGATACCCAGTACCGTCCCATTCTGGAAAAATATGTCGCTGCCATCCGGGAGCATAAGAATCCGGGACAGTGCAGCGAAGAGGACATCAGTCTGCTCACCGGATATGTGGAGGGACTGGATGGACTGGGCTGGTATTCCCGGGATCTGGACGGCAACGGTGTGGAGGAGCTGATTGTTTCCGACGGAAATGTGATCTATGACCTTTACACGGTGGAGAACGGTGAGATAATGCATCTCATAACCGGATTTGAGCGAAACTCCTACCAGCTTTGCGAAAACGGAATCATTAAGAATTTCGGTTCCAACAGCGCCGCGGAAAGCAGCTATACCATGTACCGGCTTGTGGGCAGCGGCCTGGTGCAGGAACAGGTTGTGACCTTCGACGCGGTTCAGGACCCGGAAAACCCCTGGTTTGTGGGCTTTGAAAAGGCCCCGGTCTCCGAAGGGGAGGCCCAGGCGGTCATCGACAGCTACCCGGAGATCAGAATTCCCATTACCCCGTTTTCTCAGGGAGAATGGTAACAGACAAAAGGGGCCTGGGAGGAAGCGTTCCTCCCGGGCTCCTTTTTTATCCGCACAGGAAAAACGCGGGTTCCACTGGATTTTTTGCGTTGACTGTGGTATAATCTCCGGGCATAACAAATGACAATAAGGAGTTTTCATATGAACGAAAAGGAAATCGGTGAGATTCGGCGGCATCTGCGCCGGGACCGGAGCAATATGACCCATATTTACGGCTGCTATGTAAACGATAACAAGGAGATCATTGCCTCCTTCCGCCAGAGTACCGGCATGATGTCCGAGAACGAAGGAGATAAATATTTTGCCCTTCTGCGGCGGGCGCTTTCCGGCGGCATCGGCAAAAATCTCATTGACCTGAGCTTCAAAACCTCCCAGGTTGCCGGAAGCACCGAGCATCAGCTCCTCATGGACCTGCGGGAAAGCAGGCTGGAGGACGAGGAAAAGCTGGGAGCGTTCTTCCAGAAGATTATCGAGAATGTGGTTCTGGAGGGAAATTACCTGATTCTCCTGGGCTGCGACAGCTATGATGTGCCTTTCAGAAGCAAGGACGGTTCTTTCGGGAAGGATAACGCCGACGAGACCTACCGCTTCCTGGTCTGCGCCGTCTGCCCGGTGAAGCAGACAAAAGCCACGCTCCACTATGTGCCGGAGGAAAAATGCTTCCGGGACGGCGCCATGAATCAGCCGGTGAGTGCTCCGGAGCTGGGGTTCCTGTTTCCGGCCTTCGACAACCGGTCCACGAATATTTATAACGCCCTGTACTATACCCACAATATCAAGGTCAATCAGGACGCGCTGGTGGAAAGCCTTTTCAATGTTCCCATTCCCAAGCCGGCTGCCGAGCAGAAGAAGTGCTTTGAGGAGCTTCTTTCCGATGCCCTGGGGGAGGAGTGCAGCATGGATGTGGTCCAGTCCGTCCACGATGAGCTGTGCCAGCGTATTGAACTGCACAAGGAAAGCAAGGTTCCCGACCCGCTGCTCATCGGGAAAGAAGACGTGAAGGGTGTTTTGGAGGGCTGCGGAGTTACCCAGGAGCACCTGGCCAAGTTCAGCGTGGACTATGACTCCGCCTTTGGCTTCGACGCAGCGCTGCACCCCAAGAATATTATCGACAACAAGCATTTCCAGGTGGAGACTCCGGACGCGGTAATCCGGGTGGACCCTGCCCGGGCGGATATGATCGAAACCCGTATCATCGGAGGCGTAAAGTACATCCTGATCCCTGCGGACGAAACCGTGGAGGTCAACGGCGTGAATATCCATATCGGCCAGGAACCGGCAAAGGTATAAATCCCAACAGAAAACGGCGCAGACAGAAACCTGTCTGCGCCGAAAAAATGCAGCCTATGCTTCTCTGGACTGGATCACCGCGTTTGTGATGATATCCACACACTGCTCAATGCCCAGCACCCCGGTATCCAGGCTCAGGTTATAGTTCTGGGACATGCCCCAGGTCCTGCCGGTGTAGTGCTGGTAGTTGACCCGACGGCGCTTGTCCTTTTCCAGAAGCCGTGCCTCGGGTGCTTTCTCCGACTCACCGTACAGCCGAACAATCCGGTCAGCCCGGAATGGAGTATCCGCGAATACAAAAACATGCAGAGCATCCTGACGGTCCTTCAGAATGTAGTCCGCGTTCCGGCCTACGATGACACAGGGACCCTTGTCGGCAAGCTGCAGAATCACATTGCACTGAATGTTCCAAAGAAAGTCTGCCGTGGAAAGGCCGTTCATCACGCCGGGAACACCCTGGGGGGCGAAGGCGTAGGAAAACAGGCTGCTGCCGGGGGAATGCTCCCCGTGCTCCTCCACAAATTTGGGGGCGAAGCCGGACTCAAGAGCAACCTGATCAACCAGCTCCTTGTCGTAAAACGGAATTCCCAGCTTCTCCGCCACCATGCGTCCGACAGTCCGTCCGCCGGAGCCGAATTCCCGGCTGATTGTAATAATTTTCTTTTCCATATTGATGCCTCCTTCTAGGGGGATTCCACCCACCTGTATTATAGTCAAAATGACGGGAAATGTCAATTCAATTTCACTTTGATTGTAGTATCTGCCGTGAGAACCGCGGCAGCCACCGGGGGCAGGAGAATCCGGCCCTCCGCCTGGAACAAAATTCTGGTCCCTGCGTCGTTGTCCCATACCAGGGCATTCCAGGTTCCTGTGGGCAGCTTCACCTCCAGGGGGTCATCTTCCGGGTGGAAAATGACCAGCAGCTGCCGGCCGTCATCTTCCAGCAGGTAACCGGGAGTGTGGGCGCCGAAGGGGACAGGATGCAGCTTCTGACGGATTTCCTCCCGGGAGCGAAGCCGGAACAGAGAGAATTCCCTCCGCAGGGCTATGAGCCCCTGATAGTAGCGCAGAGTTCGCAGCGCGTCCGGGTTTTCAAAGGCGTTCCACCGCAGAGCGTTCACTCGGTCAGGGGAACGGTAGCTGTTGTCTACAAAACCGCCCCGACCGGAGGGCTTGGAGCGAAGCATTTCTTCTCCTGCCTGGAAAAACGGCACACCCTGGGAGAGTATGCAGAAGGCGGCAGCCAGTCGGTTCCGGCGGGCAAGCTCCAGCCTGGTGATACCGGGCCTTGCCAGCTGGATCCGGTCTGCCAGCGCGTAGTTATCGTGGCAGGAGCAGTAGTTGATGGTTTGCTTTGGATCCTCCGTCCAGCTGGGATGCCCCAGGAAGGCTTCGTTCAGTTCCGAAAGGGGCACAAACCCGCCGGAGGCAAATCCCGGGTCAGCGGATTCAAACAGGGGCCCCCGCAGCAGGTCCCGAATGGTGTCATTAAAGAAACCAAAGCCGGGGAGGGAACCGGCGTTTTTCTGGGAGGCAAAGGAAACATCCTTCTTTGTCACCACGGTGTTCATCTCCCAGCCTTCTCCGTAGAGGAGAAGCCCCGGGGTGCTTTTCTCCAGTGCCTGCCGGGCAAGCCGGATGGTCTGGGCGTCAATGATTCCCGCAAGGTCAAAACGGAAGCCATCCAGATGGTACTCCTTTGCCCAGTAGCAAAGGGAGTCCACAATGAATTTTCTTACCATGGACCGTTCGCTGGCGGTGTCATTTCCGCAGCAGGAGCCGTTGGAAGCCCCTCGGCTGAAGTAACCCGGCACGATTTTGTTGATGCTGAAGTCGTCCCGGTGATACACATGGTTGTAAACCACATCCATAATGACGCCGATACCGTTTTTGTGAAGAGCCCGGATTGCCTGCTTCAGTTCCTGAATCCGGACCTCTCCGTGAAAGGGGTCGGTGGAATAGGAGCCCTCCGGGAAATTAAAGTTGATCGGGTCGTAGCCCCAGTTATACTGGCGGCGCTCCGGACAGGACTCGTCCACGGAACCGTAGTCGTAGATGGGCAGGAGCTGGACATGGGTGACACCCAATGCTTTGATATGGGCAAGACCCGTGGGAAAGCCATGGGCAGTGGAGGTGTTTTCCTCCGTCAGAGCCAGGTACTTTCCCTTATATTCCATGCCGGAGGAGGGGTGGATGGAAAGATCCCGTACATGGGCCTCCCAGATCACCGCGTCGGTAATGGCCATTCTCGGCCCCCTGTCCAAGGTCCATCCGTCGGGATTGGTACGGGCCAGGTCAATGACCATGCCCCGCTGCCCGTTGACGCCGCCTGCTCTGGCGTAGGGGTCGATGGCCTCCCTGGTGATTCCATCCACGGTGACAAGATAGGTGTAATAAACCCCGTGCAGGTCACCGTCCAGGGTGCGTGTCCATGTTCCCCGGATGTCCGGCACCAGGGGATATTCGCCTGTGGGGGCGCTGCTGCCGCCGTCGGAATAGAGCCGGAGGCGGACGGCGGATGCCGTGGGGGCCCAGAGCCGGAACCGGGTGCACCCGGGGCTCCACACAGCACCCAGGTCGTCACCGGTATAGGTAAAGGCTTTTTCAAAGCTGTCGCTGGAATAGTCCATAATCCGTTCTCCTTGTATTGCGGTATCTTTTTGTGTCGGGAAACAGAAGCCCTCGTTTTCGACCATTTTACCACAGGGAAGAAAAACTGTAAAGCGGAGAAAACGACAAAATATTTCATATTGTACAGAGATGCTTGATTTATTTCGGACAGTATTGTATAATACGCTCATAAGGATGCATGCGAAACTGGGAAAGCCCGGTGAGGGCATCCTGTTTCGCCTTTTTTTGCCAGGAGGGGTTCTATGTATGATGTCCTGATCATCGGCTGTGGAATTACAGGCGCGGCCGCGGCGTTTATGCTGAGTAAATACCGGCTGAAGGTTGGCATTCTGGAGCGGGAGAATGATGTTGCCCAGGGGGCCACAAAGGCCAATTCCGCCATTCTCCACGCGGGCTATGACCCGGAGCCCGGGACTCTGATGGCAAAACTCAATGTCCGGGGCACGGCCCTTGCCGGGGAGCTTTGCGATAGGCTGGATGTTCCCTGCCGCCGGTGCGGTTCCATGGTTCTGGCGTTTTCCCGGCAGGAAGAAAAAACCCTTGGGGAGCTTTTGCGCAGGGGAGAAGAAAACGGTGTACCGGAGCTCCGGATGCTATCCGGCGACGAGGCCCGGGTTCTGGAGCCTGCCCTTTCTCCTGAAGTTACGGCCGCGCTCCTTGCCCCCACTGCCGCGATCTGCTCTCCCTGGGAGCTGTGCCTGGCCCTTGCCCAGACCGCCGTAAAGAACGGTGCCGAACTGTTTCTGGAAACGGAGGTCACGGGCCTTTCACGAGAAGCGGAGGGGTGGAAGGTTTCAACCAACCGGGGAATCTATCGGAGTCGGTTCGTTGTCAACGCTGCCGGGGTCAATGCGGGGGATATTCACGATATGGCAGCCTCCCGCAGCTTTACCATGGTCCCCAGCCGGGGAGAGTATTACTTACTGGATAAATGTGAGGGAAGCCGGATCAGCCATGTGCTGTTCCAGTGCCCCAATGAAAACGGAAAAGGCGTCCTGGTTTCGCCCACGGTTCACGGGAACCTGATCGTCGGACCCAGTGCGGATCCGGTGGCGGGGAACAATACCGCCAATACCGCCTCGGGGATGGCCTTTGTCCGGGAAACCGCCCTGCGGTCCGTTCCGTCCATTGATTTCCGCCAGTCCATCCGAAACTTTGCCGGGGTACGGGCTCGTACGGACCGGCAGGATTTTGTCATCGGATTTCCCCCAGATGCCCCGGGCTTCCTGGACCTTGCGGGAATCTGCTCTCCCGGTCTCAGCGCGTCCGTCGCCATCGGTGAGTACGCGGTGGAGCTGCTGGGCGGCGCGGGTCTTCCTCTGGCGGAAAAGTCGGACTTCGTTTGTGAGCGCCGCAGAATTCGCTTCAAGGAGCTGTCCGCAGCCCAAAAAGCGGCACTGATCGAAAAAGACCCCGCTTATGGCCGGGTGGTATGCCGCTGCGAGACGGTGACGGAGGGGGAGATTCTTGCCTGCTTCCGCACCCCCATCCCGCCCCGGTCTGTGGACGGCGTAAAGCGCCGGGTGAATACCGGCATGGGCCGCTGCCAGGGGGGCTTCTGCGGTCCCAGGGTGGTGGAGCTTTTGTCCCGTGAGCTGGGAGTCAGCCCCGGGGAGATTCTCCAGGACCGGGATGGTACCCGGCTGCTGATGTGCCGGACGAAAGGAGCTGCGGAGGATGTATGACCTGATTGTTGTGGGCGGCGGCCCTGCCGGACTGGCAGCCGCCTTGGCAGCCTGGGAAAAGGGTCTGAGGAAGGTCCTCATAGTAGAGCGGGACCGGGAGCTGGGCGGTATTCTGAACCAGTGCATTCATAACGGCTTTGGTCTGCACCATTTTAAAGAGGAGCTTACCGGGCCGGAATACGCCGGGCGGTTTATTTCCATGGTCCGTTCCACCGGCGTGGAAATCAGACTGGATACCATGGTTCTTGAGGTGACCCGGGATAAAAAGGTTCGCATGGTGGGAAAACTTACCGGCTACCGGGAGGAACAGGCAAAGACCATCATCCTCGCCATGGGCTGCCGGGAGCGGACCCGGGGCGCCATTGCCATCCCCGGAACCCGTCCTGCCGGTGTTTTCACCGCCGGAGCCGCCCAACGCTATGTGAATATGGAAGGGTGGCTTCCCGGAAAACGGGTGGTTATTCTGGGCAGCGGCGATATTGGCCTCATCATGGCACGGCGTATGACCCTGGAGGGGGCGAAGGTCCTGGCCTGCGTGGAGGTTATGCCCTATTCCGGCGGGCTGAACCGGAATATTGTCCAGTGCCTTCAGGATTTTGACATCCCTCTGTATCTGTCCCATACCGTTACGGAGATCCGGGGAGAAAAACGTGTGGAGCAGGTGGTGGTGTCCCGGGTGGACGAAAAGCGCCGTCCCATCCCCGGCACGGAAATGGTCTTTGACTGCGACACCCTGCTTTTGTCCGTAGGGCTGATTCCGGAGAATGAGCTGACCCGTCAGGCTGGTATCGCGATCGATCCCAGAACCAACGGACCCATGGTCTATGAGAATATGGAGGTTTCGGTGCCCGGAATCTTTGCCTGCGGGAATGTGTGCCATGTCCATGACCTGGTGGACAATGTTTCGGCGGAGAGTCTGCGTGCAGGGGAGGCGGCCGCGGAATATGTGCGCAATGGCGACAGAGCAGGGCAGACCCTGACTGTGAAAAATGGTCCGGGGGTCAGCTACACCGTTCCCCAGAAGATCCGCCGGGAGGGCGTGAAGAAAAACTGCGGCATCTATTTTCGGGTGAATCGGGTGTGCCGGGACAGCGAGATCCTGGTCACATCCGGAGAAACCCTGATTGCGAAATACAACCGTTCCCACCTTGCTCCCGGAGAAATGGAGCATATTGTGCTTCCCGGGGTCCTTCTGAACAAGGCGGAGGGGGAGATTTCCCTCTCGGTAAGGGAGGCGTAAAGATGAAAGAACTGATCTGCATTGTCTGCCCCAACGGATGCCATCTCAGGGTGGATGAAGAAAAAGACTATCTGGTGACGGGAAATGCCTGTCCCCGGGGCGCGGAGTACGGGAAAACGGAGCTGCAGAACCCTGTCCGGGTGATCACGTCCACCGTTCGCTGCCGGGGCGGGGCCTATCCCCGGTGCCCGGTGAAGACCAACCGGCCTGTGCCCAAGGGGAAAATATGGTCGGTGATGGAAGCCATGGAGCAGGTGAGCCTGTCAGCTCCGGTGAAAATCGGAGACGTTGTGATTGAGAATATTTGCGGAACGGGAGCGGATTTGGTCGCCACCCGGAATATGGAAAAGGAGAATTGAAAATGGGTAACTATATCCTCGCCCTGGACCAGGGTACGACCAGCTCCCGGGCCATCCTCTTTGATCGGGAACAGAATATTCTGGGAGTCAGCCAGAAGGAGTTTACCCAGTTTTATCCCCACGAGGGCTGGGTGGAGCACGACCCCATGGAAATCTGGTCCAGTCAGTACGCGGTGATGATGGAGGTGGTGGCCCAGTCCGGGGTGCACCCCCGGGATATAGCCGCCATCGGCATTACGAATCAGCGGGAGACCACCATTGTCTGGGACAAGGAGACCGGAAGACCCGTGTACAATGCCATTGTCTGGCAGTGCCGGAGAACTGCCGATATTGTGGATCAGCTTGTTGCCCAGGGGTTGGAGGAACATATCCGGAAGACGACCGGATTAATTCCCGATGCCTATTTTTCCGCTACCAAAATCAAATGGATTCTCGACCATGTGCCGGGAGCCAGAGACAGAGCCAAAGAGGGCAAGCTGCTTTTTGGCACCGTGGACAGCTGGCTGGTGTGGAAGCTGACGGGCGGCGCGGTCCATGTTACGGACTATACCAACGCGTCGCGCACCATGCTCTATGATATTCACAGCCTGCGCTGGGACGATACCCTCCTGGAAGCCCTGGAGATTCCCAGGGAAATGCTTCCTCAGGTGCGCCCCTCCAGCGAAATCTATGGCGATACGGAAATTCAGGGGGTGAAAGTGCCCATTGCCGGCATTGCCGGAGACCAGCAGGCGGCCCTCTTCGGGCAGACCTGCTTTGAACCGGGAGACGCGAAGAATACCTATGGCACCGGCTGCTTCCTGCTGATGAACACCGGGGAGACCCCCTGTGAAAGTAAAAACGGCCTGCTGACCACCATCGCCATTGGCCTGGAGGGAAAGGTGCAGTACGCCCTGGAGGGCTCTGTGTTTGTTGGCGGCGCGGTGATTCAGTGGCTGCGGGATGAGATGCGTTTCTTTACCGACAGCCGGGACGCGGAGTATTATGCCCGGAAGGTCCCGGATAACGGCGGCGTGTATCTGGTGCCTGCCTTTACCGGTCTTGGTGCTCCTTGGTGGGATATGTATGCCCGGGGCGCCATCGTGGGTATCACCCGGGGCACCAAACGGGAGCACATCATCCGTGCCGCGCAGGAGTCCATTGCCTATCAGGTGGCGGACCTTCTGCAAGCCATGGAGACCGATACCGGCATCACCCTGACCCAGCTGAAAGCCGACGGCGGCGCCAGCCGGGACATGTTCCTGATGCAGTTCCAGGCGGACATTATGAACCGTTCGGTGCGCCGACCTGCCATCCGGGAGACCACCGCCCTGGGTGCCGCCTACCTTGCTGGCCTGGCGACGCGGGTGTGGAAGGATCGGGAGGAGATCAAGGGCCTGTGGGCCTGCGATACGGTTTACCAGCCTGCCATGGAGGAAGCCCAGCGGGCGAAGCTCCTTGCCGGTTGGCATAAGGCCGTCTCCCGCAGCCGGAACTGGGCGGAGTAAAAGGC